>CAYMGK010000239.1:0-2398 GCA_964389965.1 uncultured Clostridia bacterium
TTTGTAATGTAGAACCGGAATGTGTCATCCAAAACTACGATGCCGCCTCCATATATGAAGTGCCCATTATACTTAAAAAAGAAGGCCTAGACCAAATAGTGGCAAAAATGCTAGGCGTTGACGGCATGAAGGCGAAGCTCACAGAATGGAAAGAAATCGTAAAGCGGATAAAAAACCCCACAAGACAAATCAACATAGCCTTAGTAGGTAAATACATAGAACTCCACGACGCCTACCTCAGTGTAGTTGAAGCACTGGGTCATGGCGGTATTGCCAACGGTGTTTCGGTAAATGTCAAATGGATCCACTCAGAGGAATTAGAAGGCACTCAGGACTTACTTACGATTTTTCGTGATACTGATGGTATCATAGTGCCCGGTGGTTTCGGTGAACGGGGAGTCCAAGGCATGATAAACACTGTGAAATACGCCCGGGAAAACAAAGTGCCTTTTTTTGGAATAGGTGTTGGCATGCAGTATGCCGCTGTAGAATTTGCCCAAAATGTATGTAATTTAAAAGATGCACATTCAACCGAAGTGAGCCCGGACACACTCCAACCCGTAATATTTCTTCCCCCTTATAAAAAATCCTGTAAAAGCAAAGACACTATGCGCTTAGGCAGTTACCCCTGCAAGATAACAAACCACACCAAGGCTATGGCCGCATACGGCAAGGAACTCATCACAGAGCGCCATCGCCACCATTATGAATTCAACAATAAGTACAGAAAGATTCTGACAGACTGTGGACTAGTCTTTTCGGGGATTTGCCCGGAAAACGATCTCATAGAAATAATAGAAATAAAAGACCATCCTTGGTTCCTAGGGACAATATACCACCCGGAATTCAAATCCCGACCAAATAACCCACACCCCCTATTTCGGGACTTCATAAAAGCAGCAGCCAGATAGTGCAAGAACCCTCAACACGTAAAACCCATAACTTACAGCCTTATCAACTCCGCATAAATCATGTATAATAACAACAGGAGAAAATAACAGCGGAGGTTATCTATATAATGGAAATAAAAATCATAGACAAAGACGAAAAACAGCTTTTCAATGAATTCATGGCATATGGGCCAAAAGGCCACATACTCCAATCATACGAATGGGGAGAGGTAAAGCGGCACACCGGCTGGGAACCCATACGGCTTCTTGTCCTAGATGATGGAAAACCCGTTGCCGGTATATCCATCCTAAAGCGCAAACTCCCCATACCCATATTCAACAAATGTATTTTTTACGCACCTAGGGGCCCTGTAGCCGATTATACCGACACAAAGACATTGGGATTTCTTTTCACACAAGTGAAATCAATAGCAAGAAAGCATGGCGCAATTTTGCTTAAAATAGACCCGGACATAAATACACCAAATCCAGAGATAGTAAAAGAGCTTCAGGCACATGGTTTCAGACATTTGGACTTAGGCAAGGACTTTGACAGTGTCCAGCCGAAATTTGTCTTTCGCCTGGCAACTGAAAAATCCTTGGAAGAAATCATGGCAGACTTTCACCACAAGACCCGGTACAACATCCGTCTTGCTGGTCGCAGAGGTGTCACAGTCAAAGTGGGACAGCGAAAAGATCTTGATGCCTTTTACAACATCCTTGAGGAGACATGTATAAGGGACAGATTCCTAGTCCGAGGCTTGGACTACTTTGAATCACTGTGGGACGAGCTTGTGGAAAAAGACCTTGCAAGGCTCTTCATGGCAGAGTATGAAGGCAGGTACATTGCCGGCACCCTTGCCTTTATCTTTGGGGACAAGGTCTGGTACGTATATGGAGCCTCCTCCAATAAGAACAGAAACGTCATGCCAAACTATGCCCTCCAGTGGGCTATGATCAAGTGGGCCAAAGAAAATCACTGTACCCTATATGACTTCCGTGGTGTATCCGGAGACCTCTCACCGGAAAACCCCCTCTACGGCCTGTACAGATTCAAGAAGGGCTTTAGCGGCCAGTTCACTGAATTCATAGGAGAATTCGACATGCCCCTCTCACCATTCTTCTACTTTTTATGGACACATATCATCCCTGCATACCGCAAACTCAGGCGAAACTTAGTCACACTACTCCGCCCCGACCGATAGGGGCGGTAAATCCCACATGAAAAGAAGGACTTTTCAATTTTATCTCGAATAGATATAATTGCTAGTCATAATTGCTAGTTATTTGCCCAGTGCTGAACTATTACAGGACCATTACAAAACAAGTCAAAAACAGGCCCGTCATATTTCAAGTAAAACCCCATATAATGAAATATACGGCCGGAAACCCGCAGTAAATCATTATTACATTTATATTACATTTCCCCCAATATTATTGACCTAGGTTCAGCCTGATGCTATAATGACTTTAGATTTCGCACATTGACAACTGAATAATGAGCTAAA
>CAYMGK010000240.1:0-2383 GCA_964389965.1 uncultured Clostridia bacterium
TTCAAGATGCCGACAAAGTTTTTCTTTTTCAATTTCGCCGGTTGCGTAATATATTTTAACGGTTCTAAGTACAACCACGATTTTCGTGTGGCGATTTGCTTATTCTTAATGATATTAAAAATTGCTAGATCCCTAATCGGTTTACGAGTGTTAAAAGGATCAATTTACATAAGTTATCTGCGTCAAAATAATGTCCACCTAGCACTAACGCTTGTGAAAAAATGCAATAATCCTGCTTCAATTGCTATATTTTGCCCATATATAAAGGGATGTTAGAAGGAATAAAAGCATTTCCATAAACTGAAATGGGGCCTACTATGATTCCATTTCTAATTTCTTTATACACACCTGCGCTGATAACATCAACAAAATTATTCAAATTTGCATCGTTGATTTTATTTTTCTTTGCGTTCATACTACTGGCTCGAAAAGTATGCACGATAAATATAGCTTTTGCGGCATCCTGTCTTTTTGCTTCTGCCAATGTTCCGGCAACGGCATGTAGCAGTTGGTATTGCAGGTGGATTATTTTACTTGGATATGGTCTCTTGAATAGGGCCTGTATTAACCCCTCTATTCTGCTAGGGACTTTAGTAATAGTTCCATTTAAATGTTTTATTATTGCTTTTGTGTAATAGGTTCCGACAGTATCGTTGCCAAAACTTTCATCAACTTTTGCTTCAATAGAGATGAGCACTTTTTTATTTTCTTTCTTTCCAATAATAAGCAAATCGTGTTTTCTGCCCCGGCCGAACTTATCAAAACGGGTTTCAAATTCCGGAGAGGCCTTGATAAAGTTAATTCTTTGAAAGTCAGGGCACTGGTTTAACAAATCCCTAAGTGTCTTACCTTTATTATTGATCCATTCTTTCGCCAGTTCTTTTGCACTTCTGCCATCTTGCCAATGATAATCCCCGCGTTCTGGAGGGCACTTTTCCCTCCACTCCTTTAAAGTAATTATTTCATCTTTAACGTTTAAATTTTTACAGATAATCATATCAGATACTTGGAAAACTCCTTCCTTTTTTAACAATTCCCTAAACACGTTTCTGATGTAGGAGGTACCGGTATAGCCCCCCACAAATGCTTTTAAACAGGCAATATTGCTATATGAAGCACCTTCCTTTATACTTTGCTCCACTCCGCCCATTTTTTAACGGTTTCCGGCAATGGGGGATAAGTATTTTTTGTTTGTGTTACCCAATAATATTCTCCAACAAGCTGAACAATGGTTGCTCCTTCCCTGCCGAATTCCCGGGGGATATCCCGTAAAGCAATCCCCTCATTGCTACAAAACAGAAATAACGATTCTATTTCTTTTTTTGCCTGGTTTAAATAATTTAGAAATGATTCACCGCTGCCTGTGTGCTTTAACCCTTTTCTTATGGCTGCATCCCAGGGGACGATAATTTCAGGTCTTAGGGCAAACAATATTTTAGAGGCTCCTGTCGCTCCCACACCAATAGGACGTCCCTTTTTAAAAGAAGCCTTTTTCTCCATAAGCGCATCATAAATACCTGCAATGCTTTCCAGTTCCTGTAATGTAAGTTCCCAAAGCTTTTTATCCTGGGGTATCTGTTTCATATATCCCGCTTTATACCATGATGATATTTCCCCTGAAGCCAATTCATGGTACTTAAGGGAAAACTGCCTGCACCCCCATTTGTTCAACCAGTTGATAAGCTCTTCTCTGTGCCCCGAATTATTAAGATCCAATTTGTTTCCCACTGCTGTTAAAAAAGAGTTATAGCTTTCAGCAAATGGAGTAAATGAGTCATAAATATAGCTCGTAAAGGCAAGCTGAAAAAGATTCACCAAAGGCATCCTCCCAAACGTTCCAAACCACTATTTTGGCTGAAAAACAGCAAATATTTCTTGGTTCGCTTCCTTTAATAAAATCATTAGGGAATTAAGATCCCCGCTTCTATTGCCTTTTTCGTTGCTTGCATGGCTTTTCCGATCGGCAGGCCGGCAAAGGGGAAATGCACCTTTTTGTTAAAATAAGCAAACGATTTTTCTATTACCTGCCGGTATTCCTTGCCGCCAAGGCCAACGATAGTATCATAATTATGAAGGCCACGTTTTCTGATCTGATCTTGCAAGGTCTCCACTGAAACAGGGTTGGTATCTTTTTTTTAAAGGTAATGTTGTATGGCCCCGGTATTTTAAATTCAGGGGTAATAAATCCGTATTTTGCGCTGAGGATAACCCAATATTTAGAAAAAGCTTCCGCATACTTTGCGTTTACCTTGAAGGGTGCCCCGATATAAACATATCGGGCGGGGGTTGCACCTTTTAGCGGATGTTTATCCCATATTTTTCTCTGCCCGCAGGGGACTATTACAAGGATTTCCTTCATTTAGAACAAGTTTCCTCGATTAGA
>CAYMGK010000241.1:0-1392 GCA_964389965.1 uncultured Clostridia bacterium
AAGCAGTATTAGTAATGTGATGCATTGTTAATCCTTTCTTAAATATTTTTTCTATATCTAGTATGTAAGATAAGGGCTAAACTAATTGCAAATAAAAAAAGACTATGAATAAACATAGTCTTTCTTGCTTGATTGTTATAAGTCCGCCACTTTTTAATAGCCATCTATTGCTAGAAATAGCCCCGCTATAGTGTAAGTTTTACTTTGATTATCCCAGTAAATATACAGCTGTGTGTAGCATGTATCAGCCAACATATGATCTTCTCGCATCGCTTTAAGGACCCCTTCTTTTGAAGTTTCTTTTGTTGTTATTCTATGGGCCCAAGCCGTAATAATCTCGTGCCTAGAAAGTCCTCTGTCCGGATTTGTAACAGGCAGCTCTGTCCACGTATCTCTTCTTAAGCGGTTCATAACTTTTTCCGGCGTCGTACTCCCGTTTATAAGCTGCATTACATAGTTATCAAATTCCGGCACTCTTTTTCCACCATGGTTTTGGTAGTTACCCCTTTTTCTTGCAGCTCCTCCCCAAGAAGTGCTGAAAACCCAATCCTCCATAGCAATATCCCTGCCACTTGGCATATTCTTTCCACTCTGCGCAGGCTTTGGTGTTAGCGTAGCCTTTGGCTTTGGCGTTGGCGTAGGACTTGCTGGTTTACTTGTTACTAAATATTTACCTGATACATATCCGTCTTGACCGTTATACTTAAATACTCCCCATCCGTTATCTGTAACACCTATTCTTGTAACTTTCTGCCCTCTTGAGAGCGTTCCAAGCACCTTATAATTTGTTCCCGGGCCGCTTCTTATATTAACATTTGCTGAGGCATATCTTGTGTCATTAACTTTTTTGTAAGCCTCTTTTGAAGGAGCCTTGGTTGGAGCTTTGGTTGGCGCTTTTGTTGGAGCTTTAGTCGGCGCTTTTGTAGGTTTAGCCGGCGCTTTTGTAGGTTTAGCTGGCGCTTTTGTTGGCGCTGGTGCTTCCTTTTCCGTATTGCCTTCGCTGCCAGTATTAGCATCCTTGCCGTCCTCACCCATATCTACCTTTTTACTATCAGCTTTTCCAGTGCTATTATCAGCACTACCTTCCCCATTATCAGTTACCTTGTCAGTCTCGTTATCCTTGCCTACATCATCCGTCTTTACGTCTTTTTCATCATCCTTATTTGTTTCAGAAGCGTCTTTTTCTTCTTCATCTATATCATCTTCATCTATGTTATTAATTTCTTCATCCTTTTTCATATCGTCAAGCATCTCGCTTTCAGATTCATCTTTTGTTTCGGTTTTTGGATTTAGAGACTCCTGTTTTGCTTTGCAAGCAATCAAACTAAATGACATACTTGCAAGTAGCATGAATATTAATATTTTCTTCATTTTTCACCTCTCCTTTCTTCT
>CAYMGK010000241.1:1422-2370 GCA_964389965.1 uncultured Clostridia bacterium
ACGTCTATTAAATACTATTATACAGGAGTTTGGTATGACTTGCTAGTTTTTTACGTGGGGGTAACTTTTTATGAAATATGATTTTCTAAGTGTTGAAAAATCACCACCTATTATTTTTTTTATGGCACTAACAGCTTCTTTTTCGTTTTCAAAATACTCCATCATGTCTACAAAAGATCCATCTTCAAGCTCTGCGCTAAATTCAAAAAAAACAAATCCTTAAAATATAGCCCCTTTTTATCATTTGTTTCAAATAATTCGCATCCCGGTTCTTCAGCCATATAATAATATGAAAGCGTTTGATATTTTTCGTTAAAAATAGTGTCAAACATCTCGTTCATCGGAACCCAAGCAGTCTCTGTTGATAGATAAAAGCTATACTGCCCATCTTCTGCGCCCTTATCCACGCTCTCATCAAGATGAGAGATATAGCCTCTACAAGGAATCTCCTTCCAGTCATACCCGAAATAATCTAGTACATTGCCTAGCCACTCTGACCCAAAATCGCTTCTTTGTCTTTCTGGGCCATTTATTATCCCTTTTATTGTCTTATGAAACTCTAAAACCTCTTTCTCTTCTCCTACTACTACGTAGTTTGTATCGCACCAATTAGCCATCTTATTTCCTCCTTACTTTACCGTCATTAATAATTTCTAATATCAATATGACAGAGCAGGTTATATCTTAACTGACGCTTTTTCATTTTTTTATTCCACTTCTTTCATACTGTATATAGGAGGCCATTAACCCTTGCAAAATGCCAAATGAAAAAAGCAGGTTTTTAAAACTGATCGGAAATCACCCCTCTCGCTCACTAAAAACACTCCTTGCAAGGGTCTGAAACCTCCCTTTCTTTATATCCTCTTCTTAACCCCTAAACGGCAGCAAACTGCCTTTTAGGCGCTTTCACATAGGGATTGAATAAAAATTTAAGTGACAGCTTTAAAG
>CAYMGK010000242.1:0-2365 GCA_964389965.1 uncultured Clostridia bacterium
CCTAGTTTTAGTATGTATGAAATATATACTGTTATCAATAAAGGGGTTTATAAGCAGTATCCCTTAGATAATATGAAAAAACTCAACACAGAGGGCTTTATTGAGTTTATAAAAGATAAAAAGGCAAAACTTGTTATATTGGGCAACCCAAATAATCCAACAGGCACTATGATACCAAGGAGGGAAATATATAAAATAATAGATTCCGTAAATGCAATGGTAATACTTGATGAAGCATATATTGAGTTTGCCGATGATGCAAGTCTATACGATACTGGGAATTTCAAAAACCTAATTGTTCTCAGGACTTTCTCAAAGGCTATGGCCCTTGCGGGAGTTAGGTTGGGGTATATGATTGCACATCGGGAGGTTATTGGTTATATAAATAGGGTAAAAACACCGTACAATGTAAATACACTTTCACAGACTATGGGGATGAAGGCTCTGGATAATATGGATATTATCAAAGCAAATATCCAAATCATAAAATCAGAAAGAGCGAGAGTGAAAAAGAAATTGGAGGAATACGGGTTAAAACCTTTACCCTCGCAGACTAATTTTTTATTCTTTTCAGGTGATAGAAACCTAGGGGAAAAACTAACTAAAAAGGGTATTTTAATCAGATGTTACAGTGGTAACCTTGAAGGGTATTACAGAATAACCATAGGTAAGCCGGAGGAAAATAATGTTCTTTTAAAGGCAATTGAGGAGGTACAAAATGAAAAAAGCAAGAATGTCCAGGAAAACGAAAGAGACAAATATTGATTTGAGCCTAAACCTTGATGGGACTGGAGAGGTAAATGTTAAAAGTGGTATAGGTTTTTTTGACCACATGCTGAATAGTTTGATTTTCTATGCAGGATTTGATTTAGAATTATTATGCGAAGGTGATCTATATGTTGATAGCCACCACACTGTTGAAGACATAGGTTTGGTTATGGGGGCGGCTTTTAAAGAAGCTTTAAAAGATAAAAAGGGCATAGCCCGGTTTGCTTCAACTGTTACTCCTATGGATGAAAGTTTGGTTCTTGTGGCTATTGATATTTCTAGCAGGCCTTTTTTGGTGGAAAATCTCAGCTTTAAAAGCGAAAAAATAGGGACAATGAATTCTGAGGACTTTAAGGAATTTTTTAGAGCCTTTGCCTTTAGCGGAGGTATCACCCTTCATATTGATCTAATAAGGGGGGAAAATGACCATCACAAGATCGAGGCAGTATTTAAAGGATTGGGCAGAGCCTTAAAAAAAGCTGTAAGGCTTGTTGGAAATGATGTTACTAGCACAAAGGGGGTTTTATAATGATTATTTATCCGGCTATAGATATGAAGAATCAAGCCTGTGTAAGACTCACCCAAGGCGATTATGACAGTGTGACAATATATGAATCTGACCCAGTCGATGTTGCGAAAAGATGGGAAGCCAAAGGGGCCCATATCCTGCATTTAGTGGACCTTGATGGTGCAAGAAATGGTGTTAGAATCAATGAACCTGTTGTAAAAAAAATCTTAGAAAATATAAACATCCCCGTCCAGCTTGGTGGAGGCATACGGGATACAAAAAGTGTTGAGATCTTTTTAAAGCATGGAGTAAATCAGGTAATAGTCGGCACGGCAGCTTTAAAGAATCGGCCTTGGATTAGGGAAATGATTGATACTTATAGTAATAGAATCGTCGTTTCAATTGATGCTATTAAAGGTTTTATTGCAACAGATGGCTGGAAAAATATATCCCAGATTAAGGCCATTGATTACATAAAGGAACTTGAATCTTATGGATTGAGGCGCATAGTATATACGGATATTGAAAAGGACGGAATGCTATGTGGCCCTAATTTTAAGATGTATGAAGAATTGCAAAAGTCATCGTCTATTGAAATAATTGCATCAGGCGGAATTACCACTATGGAAGATGTGAAATGCCTTAAAAAAATGGACATCTATGGGGCTATTATAGGAAAAGCACTGTACAATGGGAATTTAGACTTAGAGGATGTGTTGAAATGTCGATAAAGCGCATAATACCATGTTTGGATATACGCAATGGAAAGGTAGTCAAGGGGAAGAGATTTAAGGATATATCCGATATAGATGATCCGGAAGTATTGGCGGAATTTTACTGCAAATCGGGTGCAGATGAGCTGGTTTTTTATGATATTACTGCTTCAATAGAAGCACGAAAGATATCCCATGAATTTATTGAAAAAGTGGCATCCAAGATAAACATTCCATTCATTGTAGGAGGTGGGGTGGACACAGTAGAGGATTTTGGTGATATCTTGGCAAAAGGTGCAAGCAAAGTATCCATAAATTCCGGTGCACTGAAAAATTCAAACTTAATAAGGGAAAGTGCCTCAAAATACGGCAGCAA
>CAYMGK010000243.1:0-2347 GCA_964389965.1 uncultured Clostridia bacterium
TCCAAGCCCATTATAGCAGCATTGGCACTCTCTTGCAAATTCAATGGATTTCAAAATTGATGTGGCAAATTCGCTCTTATAATAATAAAAATACACTGGATTGTACCTTGTAGAGTACGTTATAAACATTCCTTTATATCTTTTATAGTAGGAACTTTACCCATAATTTTTACTTGTTCATTGACCACCAAGGCGGGTGTCCTCATAACCCCATAAGACACAATGTCTTTAATACTAGTTACTTTTTCTATTGATGCCTTTATTCCTAATTCTTCAACGGCCTTTCTCACATTAGCCTCTAATTTCTTACAATTTGCGCACCCCGCACCTAAAATCTTAATAATCATATTTGGAATCCTCCTTTCAAATCCTCCCTTAGGATTATTTCCGCATTCTTATATGTCTCTTAATTTTATTGACTCTTTATCACTTTAAACTTTCGTTAAATAGTCCCGAAAATTAAACCTGCTATTGTAGCCATAATTATGACAAGGGAAACAAAAACAACCGTTTTTTTAGTTCCTAGTACACTTCTAATAACAAGCATATTTGGTAGTGATAATGCTGGTCCAGCAAGCAAAAGTGCTAGAGCCGGTCCCTTGCCCATTCCTGCCCCTAAAAGACCTTGTAATATGGGGACTTCAGTTAGTGTAGCAAAATACATAAATGCCCCTGTAATTGAAGCGAATAAATTCGCTCCCAAAGAATTGCCGCCTACAAGAAGACTGACCCAGTGAGAAGGTATTATGCCTTCATAGCCTGGACGTCCAAGCACAAAACCTGCAACCAAGACGCCTCCAAATAATAAGGGCATGATTTTCATGGCAAATTCCCAAGTTTCATAATACCATTGTTCGCGCTCTCTCTTTTTGTACCATTGAAATGTAGCAAAAAGAAGTACAATAAAAAAGATGCCAACTACTACCCACTTGATCTTAAACATTATGGCCCATATACCCACTGTATCCACTGGTTTTGCCCAATTTGCAAATACTAGCACCCCTACCATTGAAGCAAAAAAGATGATGTCTTTCCATATGGGCCGGGTTTGTTCCACTTTGAAGTCAAACATACTTGCGTCCTTTCCGGATCGCTCATTTTCTTCATCCCTAAATATTAAGTGCATCAGGAGTCCTATAACTACACTGAATAATATTGATCCCACAGCCCTTGCCAGCCCAAGGTCAAACCCTAAAATCCTAGCCGTAATTATAATGGCCATAATATTAATTGCAGGTCCCGAATAAAGGAATGCTACGGCAGGCCCAAGACCTGCCCCTCTCATATAAATACCTGAAAAAAGCGGAAGCACAGTACATGAACATACAGCCAATATTGACCCTGATATAGATGCTACAGAATAAGAAACCCATCTTTTCGCATTAGGACCAAGATACTTCATAACCGCATCTTGTGAAATAAACACCGATATGCCACCCGCTATGAAAAATGCGGGTATTAGGCAGAGAACCACATGTTCCCTGGCATACTCATGTAACATTGTAAAGGACTCTATAAGCGCACCTTGTACACGTACTTCCGATATAGGAATAAAATATGCAGCTAAAAAAAACCCAAAAATAATCAAAAATCTATCCCGCTGGTCCCCCATATCAATTACCTACCCCCTTGCAGGATTTTAGATATTCCCCTACACCTTTCACTTTTTTTATATCATCTTTTAAAACCTGGTAATCCTCAATATTAGCCACTACATTATTAAGGATGTTTTTGAATATTTCATCCTCAATATTTAAAGAATAAAATACAAACCTTTCCCTTTTTTCATCTTTTACAAAGCCCATGTCCCTCATTTTGGCAAGATGCTTTGATACATTAGGTTGCGATATATCAGTAACCCCACATAACTCGCAGACACACAATTCCTGATGGTATAGTAAAACCATAATCCTTAAACGGGTTTCATCCGAAAGCAACTTTAAAAAGTTTATTAACTTTTCCATGTATTTACATCCTCTCATTTAGTATGGAATTTTCATTTAAATTCAGCATACGGTCGCATACTAATATGCCCATATGGGCATATATACATATTACGCTTACAAATTACATTTGTCAATAGCCTATTTTAAAATTTCACTTCTGAACAGCAGATGCCGGACACTTTTATATTGAAGTCAATATTCTCAATATGGTATAATCTATGTGGCAGGTGATAAAATGAAACTACATAACCCCCATGACAAATTTTTCAAAGAAACCTTTGGAAACACTGAAATTGCCAAGGATTTTTTAAACAACTACTTACCACAAAACATTATAAACATCATTGACATAGACACATTGCAACCACAAAAAGATAGCTTTATAAACAAAGAACTAAAAG
>CAYMGK010000244.1:0-2333 GCA_964389965.1 uncultured Clostridia bacterium
TTTGGTTTAGTTGCCTTATTTCTTTAATCTGTCAACAATTTGGTCGTAGATAGGATTATTTATAAAGGCTTCAATGGATATATGTTCCGCATCGGGATTTGCATTCTTCGCCCTTTCGGTAAGATCTTTGTGTGAAATCACCATATCGGCATCGTGTGGTACCTCATTAATAGCGGCATTCACCACTTTTATATCAAGACCTGCTTTCTGTATCTTTTTCCTCAGTAATGATGCACCAATAGCAGAAGATCCCATCCCACCATCACAGGCAAACACTATCTTTTTTACTGAAGTCTTTTCCCTTGTGCTTTCGTAAGGGGTATTGTCCTCTACATTCTGAACGGTTTTCCGTTTTTTATCGCTATCTTCTTCATCAGTGGAAAACTTTTTCAACAATATTGCTGAAACAAGGAATGAAACCAAAGCTGAAAGAGTTATACCGGCAAATACAGGGAACCATCCACCTTTAGGAGCCAAGGCAAGTTGAGTAAAATAACTTGACGGCGAGGGAGTTGCTACAAGCCCTGCCCCAAGTAGCACAAAAGTAAACACACCTGTGGCACCTCCCAAAATAACTGCTAATATCAATGCCGGGTTCATAAGGACATAGGGAAAATATATTTCGTGAATTCCGCTGAAAAAATACATTATTAAAGCACTATTAGCCGACTGTCTTACCATTCCTTTGCTTACTAACCAATACGCCAACATTACTCCGAGGCCAGGTCCGGGGTTTGTCTCTAACAGGAAAAATATTGATTTACCGGTCCTTGCAACCTGCTCCATCCCTAAAGGTCCTAATATCCCGTGATTTATAGCATTGTTTAGAAACAAAACTTTTGCCGGTTCAATGAATATAGATGCCACTGGAAGTAGACCAGCATCTATTATAATCTGCACCCCGGCGGACATTAATTTTGTCAATCTTAAAACAACGGGCCCTATAGCCATATAGGCTAAAAGGGTAATTAACATACCTATTATTCCAGCCGAAAAATTATTTACTAGCATTTCAAATCCAGCAGGTATCCTATCTTGTACAGCATCATCAAATTTTTTGATGGCATAACCACCAATAGGTCCCATTATCATTGCTCCCATAAACATGGGAATATCTGAACCTACTACTACCCCCATAGTAGCCACTGCACCCACTATTCCACCACGCTCGCCATGCACTTGCTTTCCACCTGTATAACCTATGAGTAAAGGCAGCAGATAAGTCAGCATTGGGCCTACCAATTCAACTAAGTGTTCATTAGGCATCCAGCCGGAAGGAATAAACAGTGCTGTAATAAGACCCCAAGCTAAAAGGGCGCCTATGTTGGGCATCACCATTCCACTTAAAAATCTTCCAACAGTTTGGATCTTTGTTTTCATTCAATAACCCTCCCATAATAATACTTAGACCTACATCTTTAAGCAATCTGAATATATTGGTTTTTATTTATTTTATAAGGGATACCCTAATTGTGGTTTTAAGGTGAAGTTAGAGTACCACTTTTATTTTTTTAATTTTGTCTCTGCCGAGTTTTAATTTAATCCCATTCAGGATTGTTAGCAATGGTAAATTCTCCGTCTTTTTCTATTATTATCTTTCGAAAGCCTTTTGTTTCTATTGTCTTATAATCATGTCCTGCATCGGCCCTAAAAGCAAAAAATGTTATTAGTTTTTCATCCTGACTTAAATTAATACTCCTATGTGCCCATTTTTTTGGTACATATATAGCCTTTCCCGGAATGAGTTCTTGAACATTCCATTCACCGTCTGGAGTTTCCATAAGCAGACAACCGTAACCTTTTAGACAGTAATATACTTCTGCAGTGTCAATAATAGAATGGTAATGACCCTTTGTCATAAAATATTCATTACCGATCTTGCCTGGATAAATAATACTTGTACCAAAAGAAATATCACCGGAAGTCTTGGGTATTTCAATTTCATGAAACTCGTATATAAGGGGGTTTTCCCTTTTTAACATTTTTTTCACACTTGATTCGTGGCAGAACATACTTGCCATGTCAGACAGATACCTTTTCGAAGATTCTTCAGTATTTGAAAGACCGTTAATTAAATCAAAATATACATTAAAAGGCTTCATTTTTCCCCTTCCTTTCAGATTTTTTTCTAATATGTGATGCTAGATCACTTAAATGACTTAACATTTCATTATTTATATCTATTTGAAACACCTCTGAAATGACCTGGGTCCATCCATGTATAAAATAAGTCCATCCATCCTCTATATATAGGTTTTTTAGACCCTTTTGTTTTAGGGCTTGATGCATGAAGTCTAATTCCCCCCTATAATTAAACTCCCAAATATAGCTGT
>CAYMGK010000245.1:0-2326 GCA_964389965.1 uncultured Clostridia bacterium
ATTTGCAATGCTGGCACCTTTTTTGAGGAGCATCTTACATATTGGAAATGCCGCATATATAGGTCCTGCAGACACACTCCCAAGTAAAAGTGAAATGACCGGCCCCTTTATCCCCGATTCTTCACCAAGATTTTTCATGATAACTGTCTTTGGAACCCACGCTTCTATCAAAGAAGTCAATATGAAAACCACAGGGATTATTTGTAACATTTCTTTAATATAGTAAGAGCTGTTTTTTAAAGACAGTACGGCCATGTCCGTTTTAAATAAAAATAGGATTGCATACAATAACACTACAGCCACAAGTAATATGTTCTTTTTCAATACTTTGGCAACACTCATACAAATACCCCCATCATCATTGCGATAATAATTGCAAATACAAAACTTAAGGAATTTCTAACAGCGGCAAATTTAAATCCAAACTCTTGTTTTTCCAAAGGGAATGTTATCAGACCCACCATAGTTAGTGTAGTCAAAAAGGCCACAGCCGGGACAACACTTGCCCCCATATCCACAAGTGACCCCACCAGAGGAAATGCAACAAAAGCCGGAATAAGAGTGATACTACCAACAAATGCTGAGACTATTGACGCTATAATAACATTTGCACCACCAAGGTATTGTTTTATCATCTCAGGAGGTATAAAAGTGAGTATCAATCCTATCATGAAAAGAATCCCTATTATTTGGCCCATCATATTCCCCATCATATTTTTAGCCATTTTCATAGAATTCAAGGTTTTTTTCTTATCCTTTATTATTGAAATGGTGAAACAAACAGCAGTAATTATCCAAAGACCTATTGTAAATACATCCAAAACATATCTCATCCCTTTCCATTGTCCTTTGACTGTAGTATAATCTAAAATGAAACAAAAGACAGTAACTATGGTTACTAATTCGAGGTGTTTTTAATGACGACCAAGGACATTTTACAAATTATATCACACACCGATTTGTTCAGTAGTTTTTATGGTGATCAATTAGCAAAGTTATTTAAAGGGGCACTATATCATGTATCAGAACATAACAAAAATAGCATAGTCTATATGCAAAATGAAAGATGTAATACAATGGACGTGATTTTAAAAGGCGAGTTAGCAGTTCAAAGGATTGATGAAAATGGTAGAGTGCTCACTATATCAAGCTTTTTCGCCGGTGACGTGATCGGAGGCAATCTGCTTTTTGCCCAGAGAAACATTTTCCCCATGACCATAACATGTAAATCCCACTCTGAGATTTTACATATTGACAAAGAACTTGTCATAAAGTTGTGCCAGGCAAATAAAGAATTTTTGACTAAATTCTTGCGCTCTATTTCTGACAAGGCATTAATCCTTACAGATAAAATCAATTTTATATCAATGAAAACCATAAGACAGCGTATCATTGACTTTTTGGTATTTGAATATTTTTATCAAAAAAACCCTGTAATTCATTTAAAAACATCAAAAAAGGAATTAGCTGAAAGATTCGGGGTGAGAAGGCCTTCACTTTCAAGGGAACTTGCCAAAATGCGAAGTGAAGGCCTTATAGAATTTGATGCAAAAACCATCACAATAAAGGATTTAGATATGGTGAATGGACACTATATTCTATAATGTGATTATATTTCCGCCGAGGGATTTGGCTATTTCAGGGTTACAGGTAGTAAAGATAACTTGGTTTTTTTCTGCATACTGTTTAATGAGCCTTATGGCTGTTTTTTGCCTTATTGGGTCTAAGTCCACTATACAGTCATCAAGTATTACATATCCACTTGAATCCCCATAAATATATTTTAAGATAGAGAACCTTAAGGCCAGTGCTACACAATCGTGAGTGCCTGAGGACAATAGTGTGTGGGGCATCACGACACCATCTTTGTTTTGTAGACTTATATTAAATTCTTTGTCAATCCTGCCTTGATGGTAGTTGCCGTCTGTCAGCATATCTAAGTATTCAGTGAATTTTTCAGCCAAGGGTCTAAATGGTGCCTTTCCTATCTCATCTTTAGTCTTTACAAAAGCCTCCTGTATCTTTACAAACTTTTTTGCCCTTTTAAGTGTTTTGTTAAACTCTAACTCCGCTTCCTCATATGCGGCCTTTAGCTCTTCATAGGTGCTCTCCGGTAAATTCTTTTGATGTTCGTAGTAGTTTTCCCTTAGTTTGCTGTATTCCTGCTGTCCTCTCTCATAGGATTTTCTGATACGGGCAAGGCCTTTTTTAAAATCCTTCGCAGACTCAAATTCGGAAGGGATAGGTGCAAGGCCGGCTAGCTCCTTTGCAATCTTCTTCAGCTTCATCTTGCGTCGAACAATTAATTCACCTTCAACTCCATAAT
>CAYMGK010000246.1:0-2307 GCA_964389965.1 uncultured Clostridia bacterium
TATTTCATTACCTAAAATGAGGCTTCAGTTCAAGAAATCTCATACAGGTGCGGATATAATAGATGATACATACAATGCAAGTCCGGATTCCATGAAAGCTGCTTTGGATGTTTTGAACCAAAATAGCGGGAATAAAAAACGAGCCGTGATCGTTGGAGATATGTTGGAGTTGGGCCGATTATCGGAGGATTTCCATCGAGAGATAGGCAAATACGCCGCAGATAAAACCGATGTTTTCATTGCGGTTGGTAAGTTTGCGCAATATTATAAGGAAGGGGTACTTGAGGGCCAGTTTGACAACCAATGCATATATACATTTCCTTCGGTCCAGTCGACTATTCAAAGTATAAAAGAAATCGTCAAAGATTATAATATAATATTAATTAAAGGCTCAAGGGGCGCAAAGATGGAAAAAATTACGCAAATTTTAGTCGGGGGGTCATAAATTGTACAAACAGTTTTTTTATACAGCATTAACCACTTTTGTTTTGACGGCAATTTTGAGCATAATCTTGATTCCTGTATTAAATAAACTTAAGTTTGAACAAACTGTTAGGACAGACGGCCCTAAACGGCATTTAAAAAAGTCGGGGACTCCAACTATGGGAGGAATTATCTTTATACCTGCAATCACGCTAGCAACACTGTATTTTTCAAAAGTGTCCTCGGAAATCCTTGTTGCGATTTTTTCTATGTTAGGGTTTGGTATATTAGGCTTTGCCGATGATTTAATAAAAGTTTTCAAAAGAAGGTCACTGGGACTCAGGGCAAATCAAAAAATTCTTTTCCAACTCATATTATCTATTTGTCTTATATTATATATATATACCAATTATGCTAGGCCCACAGAAATTTTAATGCCATTATGTGGCGGAAAAATTAATATTGGTGCATTTTACATTCCATTAACAGTAATATTTGTTATTATCGGGACGGTTAATAGTGTAAACCTCACTGATGGCTTAGATGGCCTCGTCTCGGGTATTATGGCTATAATGAGTTTTTTTTACACGGTTTTTTTAGTGGCAAATAATCATTTAAATCTAGCTATTTTCAGTGCCAGTATAACAGGTGCTTGCCTAGCATTTTTGCTATTTAATCATCATCCTGCAAGGGTATTCATGGGTGATGTGGGTTCCCTAGGTCTAGGTGGCGGTATGGCGGCGATTGCGGTTTTATCTCGTAGCCACTTTTACCTTGCTTTATTTGGCATGGTAATGATTGTTGAAACTCTTTCAGTAATTTTACAAGTCATCTTTTTTCATGTTACAGGGGAAAGAGTGTTTAAGATGAGCCCTATCCACCATCATTTCGAATTAAGTGGATGGAGTGAGCGCAAAGTAGTGTATGTGTTTTGGCTAGGTACTTTAATTGTAGGGTTTTTAGGTATTTTAATTTAGCAGTGAGTGGATTGTGCCAGGTGCTATTAGACTAGGGGAAAGGAAGAAAACGCTATGGATTTTAAGGGGAAACATGTACTGATATTAGGGCTTGCACGCAGCGGTGTTGCTGCTGCTATTGAACTGTCAAATCTCGGGTCAAAAGTTGTTGCAAGTGATATCAAACCAATAGAGGAGTTAAAAGATGCCGCTATTTTAAAATCCAGCGGTGTGAAATTAGTTTGCGGGGGTCACCCTCTTACACTTTTAAACGAATGTGATTTAATTGTATTAAGTCCTGGAATTCCTGATGATTTGCAAATCTTACATGAAGCAAGATGTAGAAATATACCAGTTATTAGTGAGCTGGAATTGGGATTTAGATTTGCTCGGGCTCCTATAATTGCAATAACAGGAACCAATGGGAAAACTACTACGACAACTTTAATTGGGGAAATACTAAGAAATGGTGGGAAAAACATCACATTAGCCGGCAATATCGGTATTCCTTTGGTGAAGGAAGTTGAAAAAGCCGGAAAAAAGGATTATTTTACAGTTGAAGCCAGTAGCTTTCAATTAAAAAATATCATGTATTTTAAACCTAAAATAAGCGTAATATTAAATATCTCTGAGGATCATTTAGATTATCACAAAACATTTGAAAATTATATTGAAGCAAAGGCAAGGATTTTAGAAAATCAAACGGAATCTGACTACACTGTACTTAATTACGATGATATAAAAGTTAGGTCCCTAATAAGTGGGATCAAGTCAAAAATCTTCTTTTTTAGTCGGAAGGAAGAGGTTCCCCGTGGTGTATATGTAAAAAACGGTGTGGTGGTTATCAGGGAGAATGGTAAAATATACCCTATATTAAAAGCGGGGGAATTAAGTATCAAGGGGTGCCACAACTTAGAAAATGCCATGG
>CAYMGK010000247.1:0-2273 GCA_964389965.1 uncultured Clostridia bacterium
ATCGTTTACTAACTTTAAGCTATTGAGATCGCCCATGATTATGGATATGGGCAGTTGTTGTAAAATATCCAGTTCTTCAATTTCCTTTTCAAAAAATCTGCGATTGCAAAGACCTGTAAGCTGATCGTGTGTTCCAAGATACCTTAGCCTTTGTTCGTAGTGTTTGCGCTCTACAATATCCCTACAGACAGCAACAGTGCCCATACATTTACCTTCTTCATCGTAGATGGGGGCCTTGACTACTTCAAAAGGAAAAGGCTTATCATCATGGCGTTTGAGTTGTGTTTCGATCAGTTTCTCTACACCGCTTTGCCTCAGAAGGCGAATGAATATCCCAAACTGTACTGCCTATTATTTCTTCTTGGGGAAGGGCGAAGAACTGTGCTGCAACTTCATTTATAACTTTATAAACCCCCTTTACATCTTTAAAAAAAATCAGGTCAGGAATAGTATCAACAATTACTCGCAATAGATGTCGTTCTTTTTTTAATTTGTCTTTTAAAGCCCTACGTTTTCTGACAGCATCAAGATTAAAATAACAGTTCTGTGCCAACATATTGGTGACGGGCACGAGCTCTTTTAAAAGCGGTTCTTCAATCGGCTCACTTCTTCCTATTAGAAGCAAACCAAAGTTTTGTAGTGGAAATCCATAATTGTATAAATCTTTCTTAAAAACTATGTATTTTAAGTTTTTGTTTTGAATCAACAACCTTTCAAATTCATCAATGAGTTTGTAGTAAGCCGGATTGTTCCGAGCAACACGTGGGATGACATGGTCGACCTTTAAATGACTATTTTCGCATCGCAAAATACTGGCATGGGCACAGTCCAGTTTTCTCAAGAATGCAGATGTGGCCTTTCTTATTAACTTGTCCAAATCCTGTTCTCCACTAACGGAAAAAGTCAGTTCATATAAAATGTGATTCCAAACCGTATAATCCATTTTTACCCCTCTAAATATCCAATGACTGAAGTTTTATTGTAAAACTCAAGATAATTCCTTCCTGTATTTGCAATTTCCCCTATAGTCAATGCACCCAACACTGGGTACCCTGTATATACCTTTTCTAATTCTTTTTTAAAATTGGATTGAAGAAATAGAACCCTTGAAACACAGTCCATAATAAGGGTAATCGGTTTTTTATTTTTGTCATCAACAACCTGTTGGTAAATGGACTCAGCTAATTCACGTGCATAGACCGCACCAGCAATCAAAGAGTCCTTATTGCCCTTCAATATATATACCAATGAGTTTAAGGGGACTTCTCCAACACAAACCAATCCGTTGCCGTCCACCGCAATAGGATCTCGAACTACCATTTCTTTAGCCATTTTTGCAATTCCGAATGGGAATTCTTTTGCTAACCGGAAAAAATCAGTGTTACTAAAGAATTCACCGGATAATTCTTCAACTATTTCACGGTATACATCAAATGCCGGATGCCAGTTTAACGAAATAATTGTATTATGATCAGCTTCTGTAACTTTTAACGGGCCAGCCACAGGTTCCCAACCATGAGCGACACCTATGCCACTTTTTATATCTGCAACAGCAAAAACCGCAGCATCTTTCAACAACCCCTTTTCACTGATTATACAAGGCTTTTCCCCGAAAATCGAACCTGCGCCACCTCCAATATAATTAGGCAAAAGGCCATAGCAATTTAACATACTTTCAATTAAGGAAGAAATGTATTTGCTAAGCCCATCAACAAAAACAAACATAGTCTTGTTTTGTAAAAATGACGCTTCAAAAGTGTGTTCTAATAGTTCGTCAAAGTTAGTAGAATCATCAATATCCTCAATTGTTATTGTATGTACTTGTTGACAAATACTAGCCACAATAGTCCCTCTAAGGAGTTTTTCTTTATTGTATATAATCCCAGTAAAAATTCATCCGAAAATAGGTTTGCCACATTTTAGTAAAACCCTGTCAATGGTTTCTGGGGTAAAGGCATTTTCCTCACATGCTAAAACAAGAATCCCCGACACACTTTCATTATTCTCTGCTTTTTTCAATAAATATTGAAATCCTTGCACAGTGCCTTTTCTATCTACATCAATGTACATTCCAACCCCTCTTTCGGCATAAAACCTTTTTAAAAAGTCTGTATCACTAAACTATTTCACACATTCTGTTATTTTGTTGTACCCCTATGCTTTTAAAAAAGACTTCCCCTTCGGCAACTGGCTACCATCCTTTTGGGGAAAGGCCCTGTAGTTTTGCGTCCCTAGTTTTCACTAGGTTTGCCTTTATCGGTAGAAAGCACTTA
>CAYMGK010000248.1:0-2270 GCA_964389965.1 uncultured Clostridia bacterium
AACAGCGGGATTTTGCCGTTATCTAGTATTTGTTCCGTAACCTCACCTATTATGTCAAGACTTTTTTTAACATTGCCAAAAGGTATACATATATCCCCAGCATCAAAAAAGTTTTTGTTTTCTAAAGAGTCGGCATTATAAACACTATAACTTTCCAGTTCATGAGAAACCTCGCGGATTTTTTTAGGACCAAATCTTGTACCTGGTCTGAAACTGGCTGTAGAGTCCATTGGAACGCCTGTAATAACAACTTTTGCATTATTAAAATCGGATTTTGCCCCGAGAAATTCATTTTGCCTGTTTAAATATTCAAAAACGTTCAAGTTTATTCCCCTTTGGTTTCGGAAATTAAATCTTTTATAAAAGGAGGTAATATAAAATAGCCTTTGTGAAGTTCCCTTGTATAATATTGGGTTTTTAGATCAGGTTTTGAAGCTATTTTCTGCGTAAGTGGATTAAAGCTTTTAGACCCCATAGTAAAGGTCCAAAAAGCCCCCGGATATGTGGGAACAACTGCTAAATACAAATTTGTATATTTAAATATTGACGACATATCAGTGTAAATTCTTTTTATCAAATCACCGAATAATATAGGCGTCTCAGTTTGAGCAACCATTATCCCGTTTTCATTTAAGGCATTAAACACATTAAAATAAAACCCACTGGTAAATAGCCCAACTGCCGGACCAATTGGGTCCGGAGAGTCTATTATTATCACATCATAATCTTTATTGTTTTTTATAAATTCAACTCCATCTTCATTAATTATTTTTACCCGGGGATCTGATAGACCACAGCTAACCGAAGGGAAGTATTCCCTTGAAATTTCGACAACTTCTCGATCAATCTCCACTAAATCAACTTTTTTTATCGGGTGTTTTAGAAGTTCTCTAACAGTCCCACCGTCCCCACCACCAACAACCAAAACTTTGGATGCACTACCATGTGTTAACATTGGTACATGTGAAATCATTTCATGATAAACAAATTCATCCTTTGTTGTTAACATTATTGTATCATCTAATGCAAGAATTCTTCCGAAATCTTCGGTTTCCAAAACTGATATGAACTGATATTTACTTTGTTTTGTAAAAAGGACTTTTTTTACTCTGAACGACAACTTTATGTTTTTTGTTTGGTATTCAGAAAACCAAAGTTCCATAGCATTCACTTCCCCAATTTATAATATAATTCGGGAAAATTATATCAAATAAAGTCTAAATATACAAATACGGTTTAGGTAGGAACTTTTTTTATTTGATGTTTTTTAATTTTGCGATATAATCCATTTCCTTTTGGTTTAAATATCTCCACTTTCCGGTTTTCAAGCCTTTCAAGGAAAGGCGGCCGATTTGAATTCTTTTTAGATTTATCACGGGGTGGCCTATGGCATCACACATTCTTCTAATTTGCCGTTTCCTACCCTCATAAATCTTTAGTTCGATGATTGTCGAGTAGCCCGAAATACTTATTATGTTAACTTTAGTAGGAGCGGTGATACCATCTGTTAAAGTTATGCCTTTTTCTAAAGCCCTAATACTAGCATCATTAATAGTACCCTTGGCATGCACAATATAAGTTTTGAAAATCATGAACTTCGGATGAGTTAGTCTATAAGTTATTTCACCGTCATTTGTCAATAATAAAAGACCCTCTGTTTCTTTATCTAAACGTCCAACGGGAAAGATTCTTTTACGGACTCCCCCAATCAAATCCAGGACGGTAGGTCTTCCAAAAGGGTCTTTTACTGTAGTAAGTATTCCTTTGGGTTTGTTTAGCAGTATATATATACTTTCCTGCCTAACATTGTATATTTTGCCGTTGACTTTTATTATATCTGTCGCAGGATTAACCTTTGTGCCTAACTTTTTGACGACCTTTCCGTTTACACGCACGCGACCTTGTAGGATTAAATTCTCACTAGCCCTACGCGAAGCCACCCCAGCTTGCGACAAATATTTTTGCAATCGAATTTGCAAAATCAGTTCACTCCCAGAATTGGCTTTGTAATTATCAATTTGCCTATTCACCAATAGATGAGCGAGTTTACTATGAAAAAACAAATTTTAAAATGAATCAGTTTTTTTGCCTTCACATATTTTCCTTATTATTTCTTTTACGAAAGGCCCCGCGTCACCTGATACATATGCACTCATGGTCCCACAGGCAACATTCCTGATGGCAAAACTAAAATATTCATATGGGATGTTTAGTTTTTCAAGTCTTTTCTTAATATTAAGGGCAGCCTTAATTCCTTCCTCGCTAGCTAT
>CAYMGK010000249.1:0-2236 GCA_964389965.1 uncultured Clostridia bacterium
CACTCGTCCCTTTTCGGATTTGCTTTGTTTTCAACTACCTATATCGTCAACACTATATAAAAAAAAGGCCTTTGAAGGCCTTTTTTCTTGCTTACTTGCCGGAGTAATCGGGTTTTTTCCTATCATGGGCTTTTTTAAGTTGTTCGAGAAGTGCATCTACATCTGATTTATTGTTAAAGAAATGGTTAGAAACTCTTATACCGCCAACATTAGATGTAAACCTCATTGCTGCATAAACATTGTTCCTATGTAATTCTTCAAGTAGTTCGTTATCTTCTTTGATATCATCATAGTATCTGAAAACAACCAAAGCGGACCTATGGCCCGGGTCGGGTCTTGTGATAAGTGTTGCATTTACTTCTTTTAAACCCTCAATGAGGTAATCCGCAAGTCCTACATTGTGTTTTTCTATGTTTTTTATTCCCAATTCATTAAATAGGCTCAAACTTTCACCTAAGGCTATAGCACCTGCATAGTTAGCAGTACCGCCAATTTCAAATTTTCTTGCGGTCTCGACAAAATCCCAATCTCTTACTGGGGTTATACTTGGGGTGCCAAAATATGTGGGCCACCCGCCTTCAGGCTCACCTAAATTCAAATATCCCCAAAAAAGAGGTTTTACTTTATCAAGAATATTTTTGTTTACATACAAAAATCCAGTCCCATATGGTGAGTTCAGCCATTTATGGCCACCAACTGCAAGCATATCTACATGGGTTTTACTTAAGTCTAAATCAACTGCACCTACTTGGTGTATTGCATCAACTATGAGATATACACCTTTTTCTTTACAAAGTTCGCCTAAAGCATCTAGATCCACTAACCATCCATTACACCACTGCACAGAAGAGATTACAACCATTTTCACCTTATCGTCCATTGCCTTTTCAAAATCTTCCACTAGGACCCGGCCGTCCCTGTTCTTTATTACCTCAATTTCAATTCCCCTGTCTTTTTGCATGCTCCAAGGTATTGCTACCTGCAAAAACTCCAGATCTGATATTAAAACTTTTGAACCCGGTGGCAATTCCAAAGATGTTGCTGCTATATTTAGTCCATGAGTTGTGCTTTCTACTAATGCAATTTCCTCCGGTGATGCTTTAGTGAGTTTTACAACTTCATCATAGGCTTTCCGCCGTTTCACATCCATAGCCACATGGTGGACACTTGAACTCTCTTCAGGACATGTCCCCGAATAGTCAGCAAATTCTTTTACCGCTTTAATCGCCCTTTGAGGCGCAAAACTAACACAAGCCGCGTCCATAAATGCCATTTCCTTCATGATAGGAAACTCTTCTCTTGCTTTTTTAAAATCCATTCAAAACCCTCCTTGTATTTTTATGTAATTATATACTATCACTATCTGCAAGCATCTTCCGTAAAATAAATAACAATTTGGGATTTCCATGAATTATATTATACCTTATATTTTATGTAAAATTGACTATGATGCTTAAATAATTTTACAATCTAACGATAACTGTCGCCTATTTTACTGAAAAAACCCACTTTAAATGATAATATTGGATACACTCAAACTATAGCCAACACAAGGGGGAAATTTAAATGAAGCCTAAAGTCCGTAGGCATTTTTCAAAGTTTGCCAGAAAACATGTTAGAACCGCCGAACAAAGTAGTGGTAATAAGTCCTATCTTGATTGCTCTTTGGGCATTAATCCATATGGTTTCAGTAGCCTAGTCACTCAAAACATGGACTTTGACAGGGAATTAATAGCCCGATATCCTAAATATCCAAAAAATAAGATAATTGAATTCTGGAGTGATATAGTAAAATTAAAGACCACAAATATCTTTTTTGATGCGGGCAGTTATGGAGTCTTGGAAAGAATTAATAAACTATTTCTTTGTGATGAATCAAGAGTATTGGGCTATTGCCCGCAATTTGTGGACTATATTTCAGATGTAAAAAGCTGTGGTAGTAACTATGAATATATTTTGTTAAATCCGAACTCTAATTTTAAGTTCGATACTAATGAGATGCTTTCAAAAATAAATGGGCGGTACAGTCTAATATATTTAGATAATCCGAACAACCCTACAGGTCAGATCATACCATTGAGTTCCATTTACGACATTGCAACAAAAGCAGAAAAGTATGGTATAGCAGTCCTTGTTGATGAATCTTACGGTGATTATATGGATAAAGAAAATTCCGCTATTTATTTAATAGATAAAGTGCAGAACTTATTCGTAACAAGGTCATTCTCTAAAGGAT
>CAYMGK010000250.1:0-2211 GCA_964389965.1 uncultured Clostridia bacterium
GGATGTTCTTGTAAAAGTTTGTTCGGCGCTTGGTGTCGATTTTAAAGATATTATGGAGCTTGTGCCAAATTTAGTGGAAGATAAGTAAAATCTAACTGTATGAGGCCCTAAATATTTAACTATTAAACCGTAGTTCCCTATCTAGTTTTCTAACCACATGAAATTCTATTGATACCATTTGCTTAAAACCCCTTATTTCCCCCTTTATTCATAAGTTTTTTTACAAACAGCTATTTCAATTTTAACGTAAACCTGTTATAATGTGGTTAGAATTAAATTCTAACCACGAGGTGATTTCATGTTTATTGCTTACGATATCAAAAATGGTGTGGAATACGCTAAACTATGTACATCCAAAAGAGAAGGTGGAAAAGTAACTAAAACCTACGAGAATCTAGGAAGGGTCTTGGATAAGGATAAAGGCATCTTCAAAAATAGGAAGCGTGGAGTTTTTACATATTCGTTAGAGAAAGGCTATGGAAAAGCTCCTGCTGATTTTGTTCCAGAAACCCAGACTAAAAGGGGTAAAGCAAAACTGATTCTTGATTTTGGCGATAGCTTTTTTGTCGAACAGCTCTTTAAGAAAAGTGGCTTCGAAGCTGTAATAGAGGAAATTGGATATGGGAATCCTGATACCTTAAAAGCGATGCTCACTTACTACATATTATGTAGTATGGCCAATTGTCACGCAGGGGATTGGTTTGAAGGTAATTATGTTCGTGTGTTATATCCTAAGGCTAATCTTACCAGCCAAAGAATTAGCGACTTTCTTGCATCCATTGGTGATGAGTATTCATACCAGGAGTTTTTCAAATCATATCTTGAATTTCTATTTAAAAAGGGAAATGAAATAAAGGACACTGGTGTTCTGATAGATAGTACTGGACTGCCCAATGATATTCACTTCCCGTTAACCGCGATCAATAATCATAATGGGGAAATTAGTAATGAAGTCAGATTGATCTATGTAACGCAACAAGATACAGGCATGCCGATTTATTTTCGCTATTGTCCTGGTAATGTTATTGATACAACCACACTGATTCGGACCATGGCGGAGCTTAAAGAGAATGGAATTAATACCAAATTTGCAATTCTTGATGCTGGTTATTACTCCGATGAAAACATTGGCCACCTATATCAGAATAAGGTTTCCTTCATAACAAGATTGCGGGAAAATCGCAAGCTGTATAAAAAGCTCGTGGAAGAACATTTGCCAAACATCCAGAAGGAAGATAACTTTGTCAGTTACAATGGCCGATACGTATACATCAAGTGTGTAGAATGCGAACTCATTCATGGGCATAAAGGTTATGCCTACATCGGTCTTGACATTGAACGCAGGTCAAGTGAAAGCCGCAACCTATTCAAGAAAGCCAAGTCAAAGAATTTCAGCAATGCAGATGTTTATCAGAAGATGCAAAACCAAGGGGTATTCATCCTTGTTTCTTCAAGAAGAATTGCTAAAAATAAGATCTTACCTATATATTATACGAGACAGCAGATTGAACAAATCTTTGATATTGGCAAAAACTATGCTGAAATGTTACCTATTAGGGTTCAAAATGAGGGTACCTTCCGCGGGCATCTACTGTTAACATTTATGGCAACTGTCATTTGTAAGATTGTGCAAGATGCGCTCAAAGAGACAGCTTTTAACCCACAATCTATGTTTCTCAACTTAAGAAACCACAAATGCAAGGTCTATGACAACGCAATTATTACACAAGAAGCATTCAAGAAAGCAAATGACTGCTACAAGCTTTTTGATATAGAATGTCCAATCAGAATACCGATAAATTAAAAATGTGGTTAGAAATATAGATAGGGAACTAAGGATAAATGCCAAGGCCGCGGCGGCATAACCTGTAAAGTTCATAAAGTCTGTAATCACACTGAACACTCCCTGTTGTCTTCAAACCGACCAGCCCAGAAAAATCTAGCTCTATGCAACTGCCCTTCGCACAACAAAAAGAGGCTGTCCCAAAAGGGGCGGCCTCCTCGTTTTAAAAACTAAAAAAGCTGGTTTTCGTTATTAAAAATTAGAATATTTAAAAGGACTTTTCACCTTAAATGTCGAATTGTATTAATGAAAATGAAAGCATTATAGAGCTTTTAAGAGTATAGTTAATATAAACGATGAAATAGAGGTGAAGGTTCGTGTCAATTAAAGATAGTGGGGATTCACAATTAGATCTTTTTGATACTACA
>CAYMGK010000251.1:0-2200 GCA_964389965.1 uncultured Clostridia bacterium
AACAGTCTCATGACCGGATTCTCTCTCTTTGTAAAGAACGCAGTATTAATGTGTTTCCATCTCAATACTCTATATGTATTAAAACACCTCTTGGTAAAACGTCGTCTTTCCTTTTCACTTGAAGGAGCCCCAATTAACGGAAAAATGTCTACATGAACGATTTCATGGGGTATACTATTAAAAGACAACCGGTCAAATGCCGGGTGATAACCCGGTTCCCTTCCTCGTATATGAAGCCGTATTTCTTTTGGCAAATCACTAAGTAGTGTGGTTCTTAATTTTTCCATATCACCATTCTTCACAAACACATCCATATCAGTGTCCCAAGGGATAAAACCAGAGTGCCTTATAGCGCCCAGTACACTTCCAGAGGTTAGTGTGTACCAAATATTATGTTTCTTACACACTTCATCAAAAATCTTTATCAATTCCAAAACTTTATTTTGCCTATTTTGGGTAATATCATCCTTATTTTCCATACAAAAACCTCCCATACATAAAGGTTTACTCCCATGTTTAAGTTGGACATTTCGCTACCGTAGCACGAAAAAAGTCACTACAATAGACACTTTTCTTCAATATGTGGAGTATTGGGCTCAACTTAGTTAGCGTTTTTACAACGTCAATACCTCGGGTATGCCCTTTTCCTTCGACCTTGTTTTAACATTGTCTAACACCACTTTCAGAAATAACAGACTCAAGCCATTTTGCCAAAGAAGTGGTGATATTATGTTTGCTAAGTCGGCCCGTATCGAATACATGAAAACAGGTACTGACAAAACGTAGAAAAGGAAATGAAAGGATCCCTTATTACTCCTGTGGTAGATTCTACGAACCAGAAATCCCACAAACATAAATAGGATAAATATACCAAAGTATCCAAAATTAACGTATCCCTCAGCTACTAAGCTAAATCCCTGGCCAGACCGGTTCGGTGCAAAATACGTCTGATTATACCATTTTATTGGCGAAAGTGCTTCGAATTGAAGAATTTCGTCCAGTTTGAGAGCTCTTGAGAACGCAGACAACCATGTAAGACCTCCGAACTGACCTCTTGTACTTTCATCCAACAAAATAATTTGGAGGTTTTTTGAAGCAGAGACAAAGTCAGATGTAATAAAATTCAGGACAAAACTGTTGTAAGTAGATCTCGTCACCCCAGTGAGACCAAAGTACTTGTATTTGTTGAGTAATGGAAGTGAAAATACTCCAAGAGTACCAAGCATCACTGTTTTTTTGTTCAGCTTTTGGTTCTGAAAAACCACATAATAAATGAAGAAAAACACTACCACTAACCTATATAGCAAATCTCGCTCCCCCGAGAATAAAACCAAAAAACCAATAGTCATAAATGAAAAAAGGGTCAAACTGCGAGGCAAACTTATTTTAGCTAATCCTACAGTTGTCAAATTATGAGCGAACACGGTCGTAAACACCAAAGCCATTCGAAATCCTAGCGAGACAACAAGGGAACCTGAGCCATAAATATCCCTTTTATGACTGTAACCACCTGTTGAAACTTCCAACACTGTAATGAAAACCATCAACGCAGCTATGACCAATATCGGTTTGCTTGAAACCAGTCTATCCCCTAAAGTCCGTAAGTTAGCATAATCTATTTTCCTTGGAGATACAACACAGAGAAAAGTAACCAATGCCATCCATTGACAAAGCATCAGACTTTCCGTCATCACATAAACATCATACGTAATAGAATTAAAATACATGATCGGATATCCGATTGAATAAAGGAAAAAAACCATAGAGTACCATGAATAAGGATGTGACAGGTCCCATTGGACAGTACTCAATGCCCCAAAAACTAAGATGCCCAATGCGACAACATGAACAATCAGGTTATCCGATAGCACAAAAAAGGAGCCAGACACTAAAATGAAACACGCTAACTTTAAATACGAAAAAAACTCAGAACTCATAGATGGGCCTCCCACGCCATACTAGTCCGACCTAAGGGTGTAGCTTTAATACCACCTCCCTTAATATTCTTTCTTTTTCTGTTTTGCTCTTGATATCTCAGTATTTCACATTCTTTTTTCTTACCATTCCGGGCTTAGCCTCTAGGAATTGTCTTGTTCTAAAGAGTTTTGCGGAAAATGAGTACAACAAAGTTAACCGCACGGTTTTTGCTTTATTGTGGCCTCGGGATTCCACAAACACTTTAGGTGACAAACCTCCCATG
>CAYMGK010000252.1:0-2185 GCA_964389965.1 uncultured Clostridia bacterium
TTATCATTCATCGAATTCCTCTCTCCTTATAATCCTTGATTTATCTCAATGATCTGGAATATTTTCTATGTCCATAATAAGATTCTGCACTGTGGGGATTTATATCTTTAATTAGTTTTTACATTACATAATAAATAAAGCTTTGATGCCTTTCTCTTCCTGGAGATCATTAAAGGTGTTTTCCCAATTTTCTATAGTTGTTTTATGTGTTATTATATCCGTTAAATCCATTTGGGTATTATTGATTAAAGATAGTGCCCGATCCCAGGAAGTATAACTTGAGCTCATATTAAACATAATATCAATAACTTTGAAAATAGCCTTGTCCCAGGGGACTGCAACAGCTTCCTTGCCACTGATCCCAATGGCACTTATGCGTCCACATTCTCTTACTAATTCAAAACTTTGTGAAATAGCAGCTCCCGCACCGCTAGTCTCTATAACTATATCTGCACCCCTGTTGTCAGTGAGCTCCATGATTTTTTTTACTACATCTTCCTTTTCAGCATTAATGATAAAATCGGCTCCGAGTTTCTTAGCCACTTCAAATCTGATGTATTCTCCCGAAGTCATACCAACTACTGCCACTTTGGATGCTCCTGCACTTTTAGCTGCAAAGGCAGCCAAGATCCCAATGGGTCCCGGTCCAATAACTACAACAAAGTCCTGACATTCTATTCTGCCTCGCTCTAATACTTGATGCACAGTAATAGCCACCGGTTCCGCTAGGGCTGCCAATTCATAAGAAAGACCTACTGGAATCCGATGGAGCAATTTAGAGGGCATGACTACATAGTCTGCAAAAGCCCCGTCTATTCCCCACCCTGGCGAGCGCTTGCTAGTACAAATTTGAATTTTACCCTGTCGGCACAATTCACATACACCACAAGCCATAGAATGTGGCTCAGCCACTACCCTGTCACCAACAGACCAACCCTTGACTGCTTGCCCACATTCCACAATTTCGCCTGAAAATTCGTGACCCAAAATCACAGGTGGCCAATAAGGAAATTGATCATGCCAAATATGAAGGTCCGTACCACAAACTCCTGCAGCCTTAACCTTAATTAATACCCAATCATCAAATGGAATCGATGGGATTTCTCTTTCCTGAATTTCTATATTTCCTGGTCCTTTTGAAGTTTTTACCAAGGCCTTCAATGTATTTCACTCCCTATTTTTCTTTATATTTTTCGCAATTATTCCACTCTCTTATGAAATTACCTGAATTCCCATTTATATATAAGGCTGATAATATGAACATCTAAAACCAGGTCACTTACCCTGATAAAAGATCTTTATTGACAATAGCAGGAATATCCCTGCCATTCAAAGCATCTAATACATATTGTGCAGCCTTTTTTTGCAAATTTTTGATGGACTCTTCCGAATACCAACCGGCATGAGGAGTAATAATAGTATTTTCCACTTCCAGTAGCGGGTTATCGGGCTCAACAGGTTCCATAGCTAAAGTATCAAGTGCAGCTAGCTGGATCCAATTTTCCTTCAGTGCCTTGAGTAAGGCATTTTGATCTATTATTTTTCCCCTTGAAGTGTTAATTAAAATGGCATTTGATTTCATTATTTTTAGTTGTTCTTCTCCTATTAATCCTGCTGTGCTTTTGTTTAATGGAGTGTGAATGGAAACATAATCGGATTTTTTTAAAACATCCTTTAATGACAAAAGTTTTACATCACACTGTTCCGCCACAATCGGGTCTACATAGGGATCATAAGCAATAATGTTTAAACCCAATGCCTGGGCTTTGTTAGCCAATGTCCTTGCAATGCTTCCAAAACCAATCAAACCTAGAATTTTACCTGAAATTCTGAAAATAGGTATTGCGACCCTGAAGTCCCATGATTTTTCCTCTTTCACATTTTTATTTAACAGTGGTATACGTCTCGCACTTGATAACAGTAATGCCAGTGCATGTTCCGCCACCTCTTCATGACAATAATCCGGTACGTTCAACACCTTTATCCCTTTTTTTGATGCTGTAGCAACATCAATAACATCATAGCCAATCCCATATCGTAGGATGGCTTTGCATTTTGACAGCCGGTTTATAATGTTTTTTGTGATTCTTTTCCTTTCACTCAGAATAGCCACCGCATCTGAGCAAATCCGGATAATATCGTCCTCTTCACCAATATCACGGTAAGCCTTTACTTGATAGCCTGC
>CAYMGK010000253.1:0-2178 GCA_964389965.1 uncultured Clostridia bacterium
TAATTTTTAAAATACAATATATTTAGATGAATAAAGGGAGGGGAACAAAGATATGCCTGATAATTCACTAGCCCAATTGCTGAAAAATGGAGAAAACTTTTATATAGAATTCAAGCAAGAATATATATCGAATAATGAATTAAGCAAAGAAGCTGTTGCCTTTGCTAACGCAGAAGGTGGACATGTTTTTTTCGGAATTAACGATTTTGGAGATCCTGTCGGTGTCCCTTTTGAATCTGGTAAAGAAGAACAGATGGGAAATACAAAAAGGAAGGCATCAAAAGAGGAGTCGACACGGCTTTTACAATCGGGTGGGTATTTTCATTATGACAGTTTGATTATAGAGCATTCAAAAATCGAAGACTTGGAAAAAAGTAAAATTGCCGATTATTTTAAAGATATATATAAAATTGATATATATGATACCCGTGAGATTGCAAGTTTGGACACACTTTTAGTTAACTCCAAAATAATGGGATTAAAAGATGCCAATCCTCATCCAACAGTTGCTGGCATGCTAATCTTCGGCATCAAACCGCAAAATTTTTTATTTCAGGGCGGTATTATCTTTTCAAGAATACGGGGGACTGATATTTCTGGAGATATACTTGACATTAAATACCTTGAGGGCAGGTTGCCTGATTTGATTGGGCAGTGTTTAACCCTTTTTCGGCTTTACAATGCCCGTCGTTCTATTTTTGTGAATGAAAAACGCATTGATAAAGATGAATATCTAGAAGATGTCTTTCGTGAGTTTTTAGTAAATGCTGTGTGCCATAGGAATTACAGTATTTCGGGGAGCAGAATCCGAGTGCTTTTCTTTGACGATAGATACGAAATCAGAAGTCCCGGAAGACTACCCAATACTATCACTATTGATAATATAAAAACTGGAATCACTTTCATTAGGAACCAGCTACTATTTAAATTTCTAAACCACTACGGCTATATAGAAAATCTAGGTCGTGGCATCCCTATATCTATAAGAAAGTGCCGCGAATTCAACGGAAAAGAACCCCTCTTTTCCGAAGAAGGAGAGGAGTTTGTAGTTAAGGTTTTTAAGTGAGGTGGTATATAAAATGCTTTTTAATAAAATTAAGAATAAGATGAGTAGATTTGTTATTATAAAAGTGCTCGAGATATAAAAAGCACTGGGGCAAAAAGCAAAAAGATCCGTCCCCTGTGCTTTTTTTATTCATATAAGGTTTTTAATGTGAATAAAATTTAGTAGTTTATATTTATAAAAAACGGGAGGTGGGGAAAATCAGGCGATTTACTTTAAACGAAAAGAGTGTGACTGTGCTAATTTGCTCCGCAACGCTAATAGCCATAATATTTTGTAGCTCTTATGGTTTTTTTTCCAGGGCAATTGGTGTTTTTGCAAGGGCTGACCGGCTAGTGCCTATATATAGAGTAGAAACAGAAGAAAAGAAAGTCGCAATATCTTTTGATGCGGCATGGGGTTCTGACATTACGCCAAAATTGCTAGATACAATGAAAATGTATGATATAAAGACTACATTTTTTCTGGTTAGATTTTGGATGGATAAATATCCTGAAATGACGAAACGTATTTCACAAGCAGGTCACGAAATAGGAAATCATTCCTCAACACATCCAAATATGGGAAGTCTCTCAAAAGATGAAATTATAAAGGAAATGACGGACACACATGATAAAATCAAGGAACTAACAGGTCAAGACGCCACATTATTTCGGCCGCCCTTTGGAGATTATAGCAATACTCTAATAACTACCTGCAATGAATTAGGATATAAAGTTATTCAATGGGATGTGGACTCTTTGGACTGGAAAGATTTAAGTGCAGGTGCTATATATGATAGAGTAGTGGGGCAGGTCAAGCCCGGCTCCATAGTGTTATTTCATAATAACGGAAAACACACGGCAGAAGCCTTGAAACCAATTATAAAGGAATTAAAAAAGGAAGGCTATTCAATTGTGCCTATTTCAGAACTTTTAATTAAAGGGGAATATTATATTGATAACACAAGTGGTGAGATGAGAAAAGGGTAAGAAACACAGGGAGGGGGACGGAGGAAGCACAGGTGGAAGCACAGGGGACAGACCTTTTTGCTTCCGAAGCACAGGGTGCTTCAAGCACAGGGGACGGATCTTTTTGCTTTTTGGCAAGGTGGGTTGAAAGATGAGAAAAGGCTG
>CAYMGK010000254.1:0-315 GCA_964389965.1 uncultured Clostridia bacterium
TATAAGCGAAATACAAGATTTAGTATCACAAGAAGTAAAAGGCCAAATGACGAAGGTAATTCAAAAACTCCAAAAAACCTATAAAGTTGACTTACTTGAACTCGGTGATTACTTATATAAATATCAGCCAAAATTGTGGAAGAAATATCAACAAAACTGGGAAGAAATCTTTCCCAAAGTCAAAATAAATATAAATGTGGATACAGTTGTAAGGAATATAGGTGTTATACAATAAAAAAATGATTAGAACCGGACATTTTGGGAACAATTATAAAGAGAAGCATGTTAATCAAGGGGAGAGATAAAAAGTGAGAA
>CAYMGK010000254.1:325-2172 GCA_964389965.1 uncultured Clostridia bacterium
TTCAGGACTAATAAAGAAAACCGCCGCCATAACTCTGGGAATACTAATCTTATCACTACTTGCGGCATTGGCAGGAAGTACCGGCATAGCCGGTAGGCCAAAAGATGTTACGGCAAATCAACTGTCATCAAAACTACTCAGGCTCCATGTCATTGCCAATAGCGACTCCCCCGAAGACCAGGCCTTAAAACTTGCCGTTCGGGATAAAATCCTAGAAACCCTAAATAGTGAATTTGAAAATATCGATGATATAAACATATCTCGCCAATTTATAAAATCAAATCTAAAGTATATGGAAGAAATAGCACGACAAAAAATCCGGGAAACTGGCAAAGATTATAGTGTCACCGCAATTTTTGGCAAATTTCACTTTCCGGTGAAAAATTACGGGTATGTAACACTTCCAGCAGGAGAATATGAGGCTCTACGTATAATAATAGGAAACGGAAAAGGAGCCAACTGGTGGTGTGTGCTATTTCCACCACTGTGTTTTGTAGATATAACCCGTGACGAAACAAAGGCAAGTCTTGCCCGAGTCTTAAGCCCGGAAGAAATAGCCTCAATTGAAAATAACCAAGAGGTTCCAATCGAAATTCGATTTAAAATAATTGACTTGTGGAAAGAAGCCAAAGGTAAAATCGACAAAACCATTAAACTGGCCTTTAAATAACATCTCTATACCAACATTTAAACTGAAAAAGCTCGGCATTCCCAGCCGGGCTTTTTCAATGTGCTTAAAACAGCCTAATACATTCCTATACAATCCAATAGACTCTTATCAATAATAACTGTCGTAATACACCTCTATTTACTGTATTTCCTCTTTCTTGCTACTAGACCTCACAAAAAATTAACAATAAATTTGGTTAAAAACCCCTTGAAAATAGATACCAATTGTGCTTTAATTGATTTGTTTATAAAAGAATGAAAGGCGAGTGACTCCAGATGAAATTCGAAGAGCAGCACAAAACACCGCTCTTTGCCGCCTTGAAACAGTATGTGGAGGATAACACGATTTCTTTCCATGTACCAGGTCATAAGGGCGGCAGAGGAATACCGGAATTTCGCAATTTTGTTGGAAACAATGTTCTATCTATTGATCTTACTTCTGGAATATTAGGCTTAGACACCATTTGCAACCCGCTAGGCGTTATTCGTGAGGCCGAGGATTTGGCAGCTTGCGCCTTTGGCGCTAACCGGGCACATTTTTTAGTCAACGGCACAACCTCGGGAATTCAGGCCATGATACTTTCAGTAGCAGGCCCAGGTGATGAAATAATAATACCCAGAAATGTCCATCGCTCAGTAGTTGGAGGACTTATTTTAAGTGGTGCAAAGCCAGTTTATATAAAACCTGTTATTGATGACTATTTGGGAATTGCCATGGGGATCACGCCAGAAAGCGTGAGGCGGGCCTTAGTAGAACATCCCAATGCCAAAGCGGTTTTTGTAATAAACCCTACTTATTATGGTGTAGCGTCAAATTTAAAAGCCATCGTAGAACTGGCCCACTCTTACGGAAAACCCGTAATAGTTGATGAAGCACATGGAGCTCACTTTGGATTTCATCCAGACTTGCCCCTATCGGCAATGGAAGCGGGAGCAGACATGAGTGCTGCTAGTGCCCATAAGCTTGTTGGTTCAATGACCCAAAGCTCCATTCTACTTGTAAAAAGTGATTTAATAGATGACAGAAAAGTAAAAGCAGCTATGAACCTGACCCAAACCACAAGCCCTTCATATCCGTTGATGGCTTCTCTAGACGTAGCTCGCAAGCAGATAGCCCTTCAAGGTAGACAAATGCTTGGTAAAACTATTGCACTTTGTGAAAATGCTAGAAAACAGTT
>CAYMGK010000255.1:0-2168 GCA_964389965.1 uncultured Clostridia bacterium
CGCAGGATCATCGTTTCAGAACGATCCGGACCGGTTGAAATAATATCAACAGGAGGTACGGCTAAAACATTGGAGGAAGCTGGTATAAAGGTAGTACCTGTGCCAGATGTCACTGGATTTCCAGAAATCCTTGATGGTCGGGTAAAAACCTTACATCCTAAGATTCATGGCGGTATTTTGGCCATCAGGGATAATGATGAACACATGGAGCAAATCTCCGGATTAGGTATAGAGACAATTGATCTTGTGGCTATAAACCTTTATCCATTTAAACAGACGATAGAAAAAGCGGATGTAACCCTTAAAGAGGCTGTAGAAAATATTGATATTGGCGGGCCTTCCATGCTACGTTCTGCGGCGAAAAATCACAGGGATGTGATTGTAATTGTTGACCCCGGGGACTATTCCCCTGTGCTAAATACATTAAAGGAAAAAGGGAATTTAAAAGAAAGTCAAAAAATGAAACTCGCTTATAAAGTCTTTCAACATACATCATACTATGATGCTTTAATTGGGAATTATTTTAAAAAACAACTTACTGCGGATGATACTGATACTTTGGAAGGTGAGTTGTTCGAAGAAGAACTTATCCTTGCTTATGAAAAGATACAGACCCTACGCTACGGCGAAAATCCCCACCAAAAGGCCGCTTTCTATGGTGAAGTAGAAAAACATCCAGGGACTTTGGCAGGTGCGAAACAGCTTTGGGGTAAAGAATTGTCTTTTAACAATATAAATGACGCAGATTCTACACTTAGGGCAGTTCTTGAATTTGACATGCCGGCGGCAGTTGGGGTAAAACATACTAACCCCTGTGGTGTGGCATGTAGTGATGATATTTACAATGCCTATGTGAGAGCATATGCGGCGGATCCTGTATCAATTTTTGGCGGTATTGTGGCATTTAACCGCACAGTAGATGCGAGGACAGCTGAGAAGCTAGTAAAAATATTTCTTGAAATTGTGATTGCACCGGGATATGAAGCAGAAGCCCTTGAAATTTTAAAGACTAAGAAAAACCTAAGAATACTGGAAGTGGATTTAGATAATGAATCCAAACCAGGGTTTGACATGAAAAAAGTATCAGGGGGTATGTTGGTTCAGGAACTTGATACAAGAAGTTTTGACCAAGCCGATTTAAAAGTGGTTACAAAACGGTCACCTTCTGATAAAGAAATAGATGATCTGATTTTCGCTTGGAAAGTAGTCAAACATGTGAAATCAAATGCAATAGTTTTAGCAAAGGACTTGACTACAGTAGGTGTGGGGGCAGGGCAAGTAAATAGAATTTGGCCTACACAGCAAAGTATAGCACATGCCGGTGATAAGGCCAAAGGTGCCGTGCTTGCTTCTGATGCTTTTTTCCCATTTTCCGATGTGGTTGAAGCGGCAGCGGCAGCCGGAATAACGGCAATTATTCAGCCAGGAGGTTCAATTAGGGATAAGGACTCCATAAAAGTGGCAGATGAAAATAATATTGCAATGATATTTACGGGAATGAGGCATTTCAAACATTGATTTAAAATACATGGTCTTTATGCTAAACTGAAGGAGGAAGTATGTGTGAAGGTATTAGTAGTTGGGAGTGGGGGCCGCGAGCATACCCTTGTGTGGAAAATTGCACAGAGTAAAAGGGTTAGTGAGATATTTTGTGCTCCGGGGAATCCCGGTATTGGAAAGTTTGCCACATGTGTGGATATACCAGTTGATGATATTGAGGTATTAGCTGATTTTGCCGAGAAAAATAGTATGGACTTGACTATAGTTGGTCCTGAGGCTCCCTTAGTATTAGGTATAGTGGATGAATTTGAAAAAAGGGATTTGAATATATTCGGTCCAAATAAGTCGGCAGCTCAAATAGAAGGCAGTAAGGTCTTTTCAAAAGAATTGATGAAAAAATACAATATTCCAACAGGGGATTATAAAGTATTTGATAAAGCCGAGGATGCCATAGAATATATCAATAGGGCCACTATGCCCTTGGTTATAAAAGCGGAAGGTCTTGCTGCGGGAAAGGGCGTTATTATTGTAAAGGATCGGAATTCCGGAAAGCAGACCGTCAAGGATATTATGATAGATAAGGCTTTTGGTGATTCCGGTAATCGCATAATAGTCGAGGAATATTTAGAAGGGCCGGAAGTGACAGTGCTTGCTTTTTGTGATGGTAA
>CAYMGK010000256.1:0-1910 GCA_964389965.1 uncultured Clostridia bacterium
GTTTCATTATCTGCCGGAAGGAGTGGGAAATTGTTTTCAATATTTGCAGATTGTTCCGGGTCAATGTTTACCGTATAGCTTTCTTGAAAAGAGAATAAGTAACTGTCCTGTACTTTTTCAACTATTGTTTTTAAAAAAGAGATAAAACTTAAAACTTCGTTATGCTCAAAGTTAACAAAAGTGACACTGCCGAAGGGGTAGATGTATACGTATTTATTTTCAACATAGTATTTCAGAACCTGCTCAATTTCTGCAGAACCAAGAAAAATCCACTCTCCCCCTTTATGCTTCTTGAGAGAGGGAAAATAGGTAATAAAAGGATTCAGACTGATTTTATCTGCCAGTTTATAACTTTGAAATTTGTGCTTTTTCATTTTTATTCATCCTTTTATTTAAATAAATCCAACAACATAATAATTACTTCTACAAGAATTAGGATAATCACAATCCATTCCAAAACTAAACCCCGCATTGAACTGCTGATCGTGGAAAACCCTTCTTTAACGCTATTTAAAATATTTAATTTGTTTTGCATAATCTCATACCTGTCCGTTAGTTCAAAAAACTGAGACATCTGGTCGTAGAAGGCTTCTGCATCACTGTTAACCCAAGTAATATCTGGTTTATCTAAAATCATAATGTAGTTTATGGTATTATAATTGAGTCTTAAGATTTGGGAGGTTATTTTTGCCAACTGCTTGTGACTAATACTTAGATTGCCTTTTTCTAACCGTTCAATCATACCCTCTAATTTATCCATGATTGTTTGCATATGAGCCTCTGTTTTTTCTAAAGCAACAGATTTGGCTATAACTGTAGAAACCAATTCAGGGTAGAACAGCTCTTCTGTTGGTACGTTTACGTATTCATCAGAAAGTTCGGTTTCTGCTTTCGGATAGATTCTGAGTTCATAATCATCGCTATAGACTTTATATTCTGAGGGTTTAATTTCCGGTTCTATGGTTTTCAAATATAAAATGAATTGTTCAATTTGTTCAGAGTTAAAATTTAGAAAAACTACACTGCCAAAGGCAAAAACATGAACACTGGCCTCAGCAGGAAACTCTCGTTTTAAAATCTGCTTAAGATGCAAACAATTTAACTCTAGAGGTTCTTCCCAGGTATATTTTTTAGGGATTTTACAACTAAGGGCAATTTCGTTTAAATTAATTTCATTAGTTAGAGCAAATGCTTTAAAAACTATTGTTTTCATTTAAACCCATCCTTATCAATAAATTTCTATTATTTATTATACCATTTTGCTTAATATAAATAATAATTGTTTGAAAAATTCGAGTATAGTACTAATAAAGTTTTTGGCTAATGAGCTTGAAATAACTAATGATTAAATAGAAAAATTTTATCAAGAGAAAAACCATGGTTAAACAAGTTGCGGGAGGAGTTTTTAGAAGATAAGTTTTTTCTATGGGCAGGAAGAGTTGATGAGTATGAAGAATTAAAAGTTTATAGATAATGAAGGGAGATTATTGCTTTTATATCCCTGTTTGGCTCATGATTACGATCGGTTTTATAAAGCTGTAATCTAAGCATTTATATTGCTTTTGTCCGGAAAGTATAGTTTTAGCAGTAAAATCGAATAACTATTGCCAAATTATTAAAGGAACTAGAAAGATTTTTTATCTTTAGAGCTTGTAAGCTCTTTTTTTACTTTGATAATTTTGAATAAACAAGACTGTGCCGGATTATATTATAGCTGATCATTTAAAATATTGGTTTTGGGGAGTGTTTGCATTGGATACTGTTTTGTTCGTTTATAATCCTTTTGCTGGTAGACCGAAAATCGGTAAAGATGTTGCTGATTTAATTAATAGCTTGAAGAATGAAGGTTTCAAAGTTGAATTATGGTCAACTGCAGAGGATGGGAAGGCTGAAGAAGCAGGAATACAGGC
>CAYMGK010000256.1:1950-2164 GCA_964389965.1 uncultured Clostridia bacterium
GGGAGGAGATGGAACTATTCATCAGGTGATCAATGGTTTGGCTGAGCAGCAGCATCTTCCTAAGCTAGGAATAATCCCTTCCGGGACAACTAATGATTTTAGCAATCACTTCGGAATTCCTCCTAATCCCAGAAACGCTTTGAAAGTAATTTTAAAAAACAAAGTCTGCTCTGTTGATCTTGGGAAGATTAATAATAAATATATTTTATATGTT
>CAYMGK010000257.1:0-2160 GCA_964389965.1 uncultured Clostridia bacterium
ATATAGTCGGAGATGAAATACAGAAAATGATATCGAGCTTTGAAGTAGGTGATACTAAAATATCATTACGGCTTCATTTAAAGTTATTTGAGATATTTAAAACCCTATTTGTAATTACAAACCCCGTTCCGGTAAAAACAGCCTTAAATCTTGCCGGTATTCCTGTAGGTGGGTTGAGATTGCCTTTGAGTTTAGCAGATGATTTCACTGTGGCGACTTTGAAAAGAGTTCTAAAAAATCTGAATAAGTTATAGATGTGGAAAAATACCGAAACATCACATGCAGGGATTGGTCTTGGTTAAAATATTCAGTGGGTAACAGCCCTTCTGAATCAAGTCGTATTTATGAAACCGGCTATTTAATCATAACTAATGGGAAAGGAGGTGAAAGTTCCTGAAGTTTTAGTCTTAAGCAAATATAAAGAAGAGTAAAAAGGAGGCAAATTAATGAGTTTAAGTGCCATTATGTGGCTCATTACCATTGTATTTTGTTTGATTTTTCTAGGAATATCAATATGGGTAAAAGATGATGCTACTAAGAGCTTTTCCCACTATGCCATTGCCGGAGGAACCCTTCCACTGCTTTTAATAGTATTTACAGACATTGCATCTATAATGGGGGCCGGTAATTTCATAGGTCATGCGGCACAGGGTTTTACAAAAGGGATGCTAGATGTAGTATTTGTCTTTGGAGAACAGGGCTCAAAAATCATCTTTGCCATAATCTTTGCGGGCTTTGCCGGAAGATTCACTTACATTACCCTTTCAGAGATGATGGATGACCTATTGATCAGAGATAAGTTCACAAGGGCTTTGGCAGGTGCCCTCACTTCCAGTATTATGGTAGCTTGGGTAGGAGGTCAGGCCAAGGGCCTGGGGGATATCTTTTCTACATTTACAGGGGCTAATCCAATTCCAATCATCATGCTGTTTAACATAGTTTTTATCATATATACGTACCTCGGTGGAATATATTCTGTTGTATGGACTGATTTATTACAAGGAATTATCGTAGTTATTTTTGGCTTAATATTTTATGGTTATGCTTTTGCACCTGTAAATTTTTCAATGACTGTGTTACAGCAAAAACTTGCGGAAGTAGGTGCCGCTGAACTCGGAACAATAAGCAATGTGCCTTTCGGTGTGATTATGAATAACTTCGTCACAGGATGTTTTGGGATACTTGCGGCACAGCTTTACTGGCAGCGCTGTTTTGCAGCAAAGGACTCTGCTACGGCGAGAAACGGGATGTTCATAGGTGGTATTGTTGCAGTGGTTTTTGTGAGCTTAACTGCAATAGTAGGTCTAGTAGCGAAAGTGTTAAATCCCACCCTTGCAGATCCGAACCAAGCCATGCCTTGGCTCATGGTGAACTATGTGCCTGTATGGGTGCTTGCAGTCGTATTTACTTTGATCCTCGCTGCGGCCATGTCAAGTGCTGACTCCAACTTAAACTCCGCTGCAGTAATCGTTGTAAATGACTTAATAAAGCCTTTTGCTCCTGATTTAGATGATGAAGTGCTAGTGAAATATGCCCAATATGCCACTATTATCATTGGCGTAATTGCTACATTGGCAGCACTGTATTCTTCTACAATCATAGGCATGTTCTCAAAAGCTTATACCATGGCAGGTGGTGGAATTGTACCAGTGCTGTTAGTAGGTTTGCTTTGGAAAAAGACTGGAAAACCCTTTGAAATGGGAACTAAAAATAGTAGAATCACCCCTTGGGGGGCACGACTTGGTATTATTTCAGGTTCAATTGTCTCCCTTTCACCACTAGGAATTCTTTGGGGTGTAGCTATTTCCGCAGTTGTGACAATTGTAGTATCCCTCGTCACACCGGATGTTCCCCAGGATTCGGCATCAGATATTAAAGCATAAAATATATACCTATTGATGGGTAGCTACAGTATTCTGTTAGCTGTCAAGTTACAACTAACCTCTCTTTTTCGGAAATATTCCGTCAAGAGAGGTTCTTTTTTCATAACTGTTGTGGCATTTAGTCTTTGAAATTATTTGTTAATAAAGAGAGCTTTTGATATAATTTTAAAAAGTGACTATAGGTAATATTAGCATTGCCTGGGGCTTTTTGATTAAATTAAAATTTGTATCAAAGGCGGTATATTGTGGAAAGGTTTTTAAAACACCCAAGAGAACA
>CAYMGK010000258.1:0-2160 GCA_964389965.1 uncultured Clostridia bacterium
GATGCTCGCTACAGGCTTTACTCGCCTGGGAAGTTAAGGGACGCCGCCTTAAAGGTAGCGGTGGAAAGAAGCAGGCACCCCATTCAAGATTATCTAAACTCCCTGCCCAGGTGGGACGGGGTAGAAAGACTTGATCGCTTGTTAATCAATTACCTGGGGGCGGAAGATAGCGAATATGTCAGGACTGTCACTAAAAAACCCTGGTGGCGGCGGTGGCCCGGGTAATGGAGCCGGGAATTAAGTTTGACTATATGTTGGTCCAAAACGGGCCCCAGGGGATTGGGAAAAGCACTTTGTTCAACAGGCTGGGTGGCAAATGGTTTTCCGATTCTTTGTCTATTGCCGATATGCGAGATAAGACTGCCGCCGAGAAACTGCAAGGTTACTGGATTTTAGAGATTGGGGAGCTGGCCGGCATTAAAAAGATAGACGAGGAAACTCTAAAGTCCTTTCTCTCCCGGCAGGATGATAAGTACCGGGCCGCCTACGGTTACGCCGTTGAAGATCATCCCCGCCAGTGCATCATTGTGGGCAGCACCAACAAGACCAGCGGTTTCTTGAGGGATCTGACCGGCAACAGGAGGTTTTGGCCAGTCAGGGTGCCGGGGAAAGGTGACGTAAAACCCTGGCACCTGGAAGAGGTGGAGCAAGTTTGGGCGGAGGCTTATGCCAAATACAAGGCGGGAGAAAGACTGTTCTTGGAAAACAGGTTAGAAAAGGCAGCCCAAAATGCCCAGCTTGACGCTTTGGAAAGCGATGACCGGGAGGGGTTGGTCCGGGATTATTTAGATAAACTTCTACCGGCTAACTGGGACGATTTAGATCTTTATGCTCGGAGGAGTTTTCTTAGGGGAGATGATTTCAGCGATGGTTTGAGAGGTGAGGTGCCCAGGGAGCAGGTCTGCACACTGGAAATCTGGTGTGAACTCTTTGGCAACGACCCCAGCACTCTAAGGAAAATAGATGCCTATGAAATAAATGCAATCATGCGAAAGATTGATGGCTGGGAGCTGGGGGAAAAGGTAAAAAGGGTGCCGATTTACGGACCGCAGAGGGTTTATATAAAGGCGTAACGAGTGTAACAACAAGTGTTTCAAGCGTAACAAGCACCTTTCTTGTTACGGTAAATACTGGAAATATGTAACGAGGATGGGGCTTGTTACAGGCTTGTTACAAATCTTGTTTCACCTACAAACCCACTGTTTATGCGGGTTTACAGCATTATGTAACAAGGTAACAAGATTATCATATAAACATAATCATAATAGGCATATATAACGGGTATGTAACGCCTAATGCGTATGTACTCATATACGCGCGCGAGGCTTGTTTCTTGTACCTGGTAAAAGGGGATGGGTTGATGCAGGAAAAACAGATCGAAACAAAATTGAGGCGGGATGTGCAAAACTTGGGCGGGTTGGCACTTAAGCTCATTTCCCCCGGCTATGCGGGTGTGCCCGATAGAATTGTGCTACTACCCCCCGGGAAATTGGTGTTTGTAGAGCTAAAAGCCCCGGGTAGAAAATTAAGGCCCCTGCAGCAAAGAAGAAAAACTCAGTTGGAGGGTTTGGGCTTTAAAGTATATGTTATTGACTCCCTACAAGCTGTGGATAAATTTATGCGGGAGGTGGTGAGGTGAAATATATTCCCTACGGCTACCAAAAACATGCCCTGGACTTCATATTAAAAAGGCCGGCAGCCGGTATTTTTCTAGATTGCGGCCTAGGGAAAACGGTGATTACCTTAACGGCTGTTTTGGAGCTGATGCATAACCAATTTGAAATAACCAAGACCTTAGTTATTGCCCCTTTGCGGGTGGCTGAAAATATCTGGGACCGGGAAGCAAGGAAATGGGAACATCTCAAGCATCTGCGGATTGTGAAGGTTTTAGGTTCAAAACATGAGCGCCTCCGGGCTTTAAATACCGATGCCGATATCTATGTGATAAACCGGGAGAACACAAAATGGCTGGTGGATTATTACCAGAAGGACTGGCCCTTTGACATGCTGGTATTAGACGAGCTTTCAAGTTTTAAGTCCCACCGGGCTAAAAGGTTTAAGGCCCTTAGAAAGGTGCGGCCCTTGTGTAAACGGGTAGTGGGTCTTACCGGCACCCCGGCCCCTAACGGGCTGCTTGATCTTTGGTCCCAGGTTTACCTT
>CAYMGK010000259.1:0-2153 GCA_964389965.1 uncultured Clostridia bacterium
TATCCGCTCTTCAAACTCCTCAAACATCAAAGGCCGATTATCGAAAGCGGAAGGTAGTCTAAATCCATGTTCAATAAGTGACTCTTTTCGGGACCTATCACCGGCCCACATAGCGTGGACCTGTGGCAATGTCACATGGGATTCATCTATAATAATCAGGTAATCCTTCGGAAAATAATCAAGTAACGTAAATGGAGTGTCTCCGGGATTGCGTCCGGATAAATGCCTTGAGTAATTTTCGATTCCTTTGCAATAACCCATTTCCCTTAGCATTTCAATATCGTATTTGGTCCTTTGTTCTAAGCGGGCGGCTTCTAAAATCTTGTCCTTATTCTTAAGTTCCTCCAACCGCTGTTCGAGCTCCACTTCAATTGATTTTATAGCCATCTCGATTTTGTCTTTAGGTGTAGCATAGTGAGAAGCCGGGAAAATAGACACATGATTCCTTTCACCTAAGATTTCCCCTGTCAAAGTATCCACCTCAAGGATTCTATCAATTTCATCGCCGAAAAACTCCACTCGAATGGCTTTTTCTGTAAAAGATGCAGGGAATATCTCTAATACATCCCCCCGCACTCGAAATGTCCCTCTATGAAAATCTATGTCATTGCGACTAAATTGGATTTCAACTAATTTACGGACCGCATCATCCCTGTCCCGTTCCATGCCGGGCCTTAGTGAAAGCACCTGACTTTCATAGTCTACGGGTGAGCCAAGACTGTAAATACAGGATACACTTGCCACAATGACCACATCCCTGCGCTCAAAAAGAGCCGCAGTTGCCGAGTGTCTTAGCTTGTCAATTTCATCATTAATGGCAGCATCCTTTTCTATATAAGTATCTGTATGGGGTATATATGCCTCTGGTTGATAGTAGTCATAGTAACTTACAAAATACTCCACTGCATTATTGGGAAAGAATTCTTTAAGCTCACTACAGAGTTGGCCGGCCAAAGTTTTATTATGAGCTAAAACCAAAGTCGGTCTCTGCACTTGTTGTATTAAATGCGCAATAGTAAAAGTTTTGCCCGTACCTGTTGCACCAAGTAATGTTTGGAATTTATAACCTTGATCGATGCCATGTGCTAACTGTTTTATTGCCTTAGGTTGGTCCCCTCTCGGAATATACTCTGACACAACATTGAATTTTCCCACTTTTCGCACCTTCTAAATAGTATTTCATTAAACATACATTTTCTATTTCTGAAATTTGCCCATAGTTTTTGATAAATGATTATCTTGTCTTTCTAATCAAAGTTAATTATAACATACAATAAAAATCGTGAAAAGAAAAAAACCGGGGCTTTCAACCCGGTTTAGTTCACATATATGATTTTATTTCTTCGGCGTGTAAAAAAGCCATTGGATTTAGTGCCATAAGTGTCACCATCACGAGATTGGGTGTCTATGTTCATTATCTTTAGCATGATATCCCGCTTTTCCTTTTCTGTAGCGGTAGTATATGCTTTAAGTAACATGTCCCTTTCGCGATTAAGGTATTCCTCTCTAGTCACTGGAATCCCTCCTTTTTATGTATTTTGCATAGGCGGATATTAAAAAATATGGATTGAGTGGTTGTTGGGAGCGTTATTTCTTTCACAAGCATTTTAACATATATAAAAGTTTCTTTCAAGTGCGCACTAGTTTGAACTGTTATATATTTTCTAATAACTTCATTTCCGCATCTATTTTGTCATGTCATACCATGACATATTTTCCCCTTTAAGTGTGGAATTATTCAATAACACAATATAAGAAAGCACTAGGGCGGACCGGGACCAGTGAAACAAGCACTGGGGACGGACCTTTTTGCTTTTGGAAGCACTGGGGACGGACCTTTTTGCTTTTTAAGAAAGCAAAAAGGTCCGTCCCCAGTGCTTTTCCCCGGTTGTTGTTAATATCCTTAAAGAATTCTCTATTGTATATAAAAGCGAGTGAGTTTGGTTTATGGGCACCGGCTAAGTTATTGTAGTATATAATATTACGAACAGCATGTAATATCACCTAACACAAACTCCCGTAAAAACAGCTAAAAGCCTTCATAGTATTGATTTTATTGTGCAAAAGTAAACCCACTTATAGTATAATATATGTATTAACTAAACATCCACTATAGGGGGTTCATCAATGCTCCGAATAAAGCCAAAACAATT
>CAYMGK010000260.1:0-1481 GCA_964389965.1 uncultured Clostridia bacterium
GGGAGGTAGTTTCATTGGCTATGACCGATGTTATCGCAGATATGCTAACCCGCATTCGAAATGCTAATGATGCGGGACATCCCGAAGTAAAAATCCCGTGTTCCAACATGAAAAAGGCTATTGCAGAAGTGTTAAAAGACGAGGGTTACATCAGAGATTATAGAATTATTGATGATAAGAAACAGGGAGTTATTAAAATATACCTAAAATACGGTCCCAATAAGCAGAAAGTGATAACAGGAATTAAGCGCATATCAAAACCGGGACTTAGAATATATGCCAACAAATACGAGATTCCCAAAGTCTTGGGTGGTTTGGGAACTGTGATTCTTTCCACATCCAAAGGAATAATAACAGATAAAAGAGCACGCAAGGAACAAATCGGCGGTGAAGTAATTTGTTATGTGTGGTAGATAAGATATGTATGGCAGATAAGACTTGGAGGTGAAGATATGTCCAGAATCGGCAAAATACCGGTTAAGATTCCACAGGGTGTAGAAGTGACAGTTGAAGGCAGTCAATTGACGATTAAAGGCCCGAAAGGCAGTATTAGTAGAAAGTTCCACAAAGATATTATCATAAAAGCCGAGAATTCAGAGATAATTGTAGAGCGGCCACAGGAAAATAAAAATCAAAAGGCACTTCATGGTCTAACTCGTTCACTTGTAAGTAATATGGTCACAGGAGTTGTGGATGGTTTTGAAAAGAAGCTAAGACTTGAAGGTGTAGGTTACAGAGCTACGAAACAGGGCAATAAACTGGTTTTAACTGTGGGGCATTCCCATCCTGTAGAGTTTGACCCTCCTGAGGGCATTGATTTTGAAGTACCGGCTGCCAATCGGATTACTGTGAAAGGCATCGATAATGATTTGGTAGGCCAAGTAGCGGCAAATATCAGAGCAGTTAGGGAACCGGAACCATACAAAGGCAAAGGTATACGATACGAAAATGAAATTGTGCGGCGCAAAGAGGGCAAGGCAGGAGTTACTGCAAGTTAATTAAGCTTATTAGGAGGGATGGCCATGATAAAAAAGAAATCGCGCAATATTGCCCGAAAAAAAAGACAGCTGCGGGTTCGCAAAAAAACTTACGGCACGGCCGAAAGACCCCGGCTATGTGTCTATAAAAGTGAAAAACATGCATATGCCCAGATTATCAATGATGAAGACGGACACACATTGGTAGCGGCATCTACACTTGATCCCACTATAAAAGACAGCATATCGGGGATGAATATAGAATCGGCTAAACTTGTTGGTAGCTTAATTGCAAAAAAAGCCTTGGAAAAGGGCATAAAAGCCGTGACCTTTGATAGAAGTGGCTATATATATCACGGGCGGGTAAAGGCTCTTGCCGATGCCGCACGGGAAGCCGGATTAGATTTTTAGAAGGGAGGTTGGATTTTTGCGATATAGAAACAGGAAACAAGAAGACAGTGAATACATGGAAAAGATTGTTTCAATAAATAGAGTGGCTAAAGT
>CAYMGK010000260.1:1491-2144 GCA_964389965.1 uncultured Clostridia bacterium
TTTTGCCGTTTTAGTGGCTGTTGGCAATAAAAAAGGCAAAGTGGGCGTAGGTGCTGGAAAGGCACAGGAAATACCTGAAGCCATTCGGAAAGGCATAGAAACTGCCAAAAAGAATTTGATAGATGTCCCTATATTAAATGGGACAATTCCACACGAAAGCCTTGGAGTTTTCGGGGCCGGAAAGGTTTTGTTAAAACCTGCTCCCGAAGGAACCGGAGTTATTGCAGGTGGGCCGGTCAGAGCAGTTGTAGAGCTTGCAGGAATTACGGACATCGTAAGCAAATCTTTGGGTTCCGCAAATGCCAGAAACATGGTAAATGCAACAATTGTAGCATTACAGCAATTGAAAAGGGCCGAGGAAGTGGCAAGGCTCCGTGGAAAAACTGTTGAGGAAATACTTGGGTAGCAAACTACAGAGGAGGTGCAACCAATGAGATTGCATGATCTTTCACCTGCCAAAGGTTCTACTAAAAGACCTAAAAGGGTTGGTAGGGGAACCGGCTCGGGTCGTGGCAAAACTTCTACAAGGGGCCACAAAGGTCAAAAATCACGCAGTGGTGGTGGAGTCCGATTGGGGTTTGAAGGTGGCCAAATGCCTCTTTATAGACGCCTTCCAAAAAGAGGCTTTACAAATATATTTAAAAAAGAATTTG
>CAYMGK010000261.1:0-2141 GCA_964389965.1 uncultured Clostridia bacterium
CTACCTGTTTTACCATTTTAATCAATGTATGTTCGAGGGGAATTCCACAAACATTGCTAAGTGTTCCATCTACTCCTTCGCTTTTTATCATTTGCTGTATCTTACATGCTTCTTCATCTTCTTTATAATCGAATTTAAGTGCAGCAGCAATACCTATGGCAAGATTCAAAGGTCGTTCTCCCAGTTCAAGTACTTTTAATGCAGGGAAAACAAGTCGATCTTCCCGTCCAAGTTTCCTTAAAGGTTTTCTCCCCACTCTAGTCACTTCATCTATTAAATTTGGGTTTTGGAATCTGGATAGTGTTTTTTGTATATAGCGTTTATGTTCTTCAAGGGAAAACCTAAATTGTTTAACTAAATATTCGCCTGATTCTTTCATAGCACCTTTTACTATATTGATTATCTTTTCATCTTTTAATGATTCCTGTACTGTTTGATAACCTCTGATATATCCTAGATAAGCCGCAACAGCATGACCTGTATTTAGGGTATATAGCTTTCGCTCAACATATGCCTGAAGATTTTTGGCTACGTGCATACCGGGAATTTTGGGAATCGGGCCCCTAAATGCGTCTTCATCAGTAATCCACTCGAAATGTGACCCTACTTTAACAGATAGCAAATCCTCCTTCGTCTGAGAAGGGACTATCCTGTCTATTACAGCATTGGGAAACCCAATAAAAGGTTCAAGACATCCTACTTCAACTTGTGATAGTAATTTGTAGACTTCGTGCTTTAGGAATTCAGAGGCCCCCACTTTATTTTCACATGCAATTATGTTTAGATATCCAGTATCTTCCCTAAATACTTTTTTTCTAAGGCCAGCCGCAATATAGAGGGCAATCATTCTAAGTGCTTCGGGCCCTACTGCAGTAGTAATTATGTCCGCTCCCGTTATTGCTTTTGATACTTCTAATTCATTCAAAAGGACTCCTCTTATATCTTTCACTATTATATTTTCTTCTTCTCCCATTACTGCAACTGTATAATGTTTTTTATCATTAATAGCATTAATTATCTCTGGAACTTTATCAACAAAAATTACATCATATCCCGCCTTTGAAAGCAGTAGGCCAATGAACCCTCTTCCTATATTACCCGCACCAAAATGCACTGCTTTTCTCAATTAAGACAACTCCTCAGTAAGCATTTCATATATTTCACTAGCGGAATCGGCACTTACAAGTTTCTTTACCCTTTTTTCGTCCTCACAGATTAGGGCTATATTTGCTAATATATCGAGATGTTCGTCACCTTTGCCTGCAATACCTATAACAATATATGCCTTTTGTTTTTTATCGAAGTCAACCCCTTCAGGAAATTGGACTACTGATATTCCACTTTCAATAATCTGTTCTTTTGCTTTTCCAACACCGTGAGGAATGGCTATCCCATTTCCTATATATGTTGACAGTAAGTCTTCACGTTCTTTCATAGCATCAATATAAGATACTTGGACCTTCCCCTGTTTTACAAGGATTTTCCCTGCTATTTCGATGGCTTCATATTTATTTTCCGCGTGCATTTTTACAAAAATACTGTCAAGAGTAAATACCTTCTTTTTATTATTCTGCCTTTTAAGCCGGTTTAAAGTCATTGAATTTCCCCCAAATAATGAATATAAAGTGTTTACAGGGCAATGGCTTACACTATTGCCCTGATTTTGGTTTAGTTGCCTTATTTCTTTAATCTGTCAACAATTTGGTCGTAGAAATATAGCTGTTTTTTGGAAACTCACACGAGTCAGTTAAGGGAGAACCAGGCCTGTCCTTTCCAAGCCCTGTAGCGTTAATTATCAAAGAGAATGGTTTGAGGTTTTTTAGTAGATTATCATTGTCTACAATCTCGGGACACAAATGATATTCTATATCAACCGACGGATTGAGCCGACTAATGCTTTTCTTCATTGAAATCAACCTTGGTTCACTTCTGTTCGAAATAATTATTTTCGAAGGGTAATCGCCGTTGTGTTTTTGTTCTACTAGATATGAAGTTATGGCAACTGAACTTCCACCGGCCCCCATAATAAAAACTTCCCCACCATGATTTTTCCAAAAATTTTTGGGCAAGAAAGCCTCCAATGCAAGCTTCACAGTTATAATTTAAGTAATATCCCGATTTCTTTTGATGTTTCTGGTATA
>CAYMGK010000262.1:0-2134 GCA_964389965.1 uncultured Clostridia bacterium
CTGTAACCGAAGCAATCTTGTCTTTTCCTTCTTCCGGTTTGATTATTAGAGGGCCACCCCAACCACCTACACCTTTTTGGATTTTTACTGCATTAAATTTCATTTTTTCACCCTCCTCAAATCAAGTTTCTTTGACGCATCATTCTCAATGTAAGCATCTCAGTAACAACACCCCGAATAAGGATAACTATTACACCTACTATAAAATACCTTATAGCCAATTGACCTAAAGGAAAACCCAATTGTTCAATCCCCTGTGCTATTCCCATATAGACAAAGAGTTCCGCCGGATTTGCATGTGGAAATAAGCCGACGATGGGATGAACAAAGGAAACAGCCGCATCATAGAATGCTGGTTTGTATCTTTCCGGTAAAAAGCGCCCAAATGTATAAGCCATTGGGTTAGTTAAGAAAAACACCGCCAAGACCGGCATAACTGTATAGCGCAAAATAGTATATTTACCCGCAGTCTGAGCAATTCTATCAATTTTATCTTGACCTACAAATTTAATTAGTGCATTGACAGCAGTCATAAGAGTAATAAGGGTTGGTAGTATTCCACCTGCAAGACCTAAAAATGTTTCTCCACCTTCTTGGAACAAACCTATAAACGCCTGTGCAAAACTTGCCAAAGCATCCATTAACCTTTTCCCTCCTAAGTTTATTTTATAAGGAAAACACTATTAAATTTTCATACATCACCTCCTACTTCCTTGCTTTTTTGTGATACCAGTGAATCTACTGCTTTTGTTATAGCTGTTTTGGTTTTTTTATTTAAATTCTCTGATTCCAACATGGCGGGAATTTCATCGAGATTCCGGTTTTGTAAGATTTCAAAGGGTGTAAAACGTGCGAAAACAGTCATTCCAGTCATTATCTGTGCTTCTGTAATCATACCCGTGTCACCTGCTACAATAATTATTATAACTCCACTGCCTAGGCGGCTCTTAACTGTACCTACCCCTATTCTGCCCTTTTTTCTGAGTTGGGCCATCTTTGCTTGAAAATTCCTAATCTGAAAGTAGACTAAGATGCCTTGAAAAATCCAAGCCGCCCCCACTAACCACAGTACCTTTATCCACATGATAGGCCTCCAATTTTAAACAGACTTTAAAAGAAATTCACCGGTTTCTTCATCAGTAATAAGTACATTGAAATAATGACCTTTAAGGGCGGCTAGAATGGCTTCGTGTTTATCTACGCCGCCGGCAATAGCCACGATAACAGGGATCTGCTTTAGATTTTCAGTTGAAATTCCTATTACTCTTTGATTTAGCTCAACATCACAGACATTGCCATTAGCATCTATGAAAGTAGAGCAAAGGTCACTTACAGCACCCGCTTTTTTTAAATCATTTAGAACCATATCCGTATAGTACCCTGTTTCCAATATTGTTGAATTTGGAGCTAGGGGTGCACCTATCCCGATTAATGCCACATTCGAATTAGAAGCCACTTTTAGACTCTTACTAATATTTGTATCTGATATGAGGGAATCCTTAACCTTTTCACTATCCACAATAGCCGGTGCGTGAAGTAATCTCCATTTGCCGTCAAAGGCCTTTGCAAGATTTAGTACAATTTGATTTGAGTGAATATCAAGTCTCGACTGACCCACCCCTCCTACAAGAGGGGCGAACATGGCATCCCTTGTTTCGTTTTCAATATACTTAGGTATATGTGCCAATGTTGTTCCCCAGGAAACCCCTACAGTATCGTTGTCCTTTAATATTCTTATAAGATAATATGCGGCGGCCTCTGCTAAAAGTCTTTTAAGGTTTTCATTTTTTTCAGTAGGTGTGATAATTACCTCTCGTAGATCCCATCTGTTTTCTAATTCCTTTTCCAATGATGCAAAGCAAAACTCATTGTGTATTATTATTTCCACAATTCCTTTCCGTCTGGCTTTTTGTAAAAGCCTGGATACAGAAGGTCTAGATATACCGTATCTATCCGCTATCTCCTGCTGTGTTTTACTTTCCCCATAATATAATTGTGCGGTTTTGGTCAAAAGTCGCCTTTCTTTCCATTCAGCCTTCATATTATCCCTCTTTGAGCATTTGTTCACCACATAATCATAGGTTCATTTATAGTATATATCAGCATTGTGTGTATGTCAATAATTGTTAAACAT
>CAYMGK010000263.1:0-2132 GCA_964389965.1 uncultured Clostridia bacterium
AAGCGTATAAACCTATGACGGAAGGTGAACTGATTACAGCTTTAAATATCGAAAAAGGTGAAGCGGGAATATTCATAAAAGCCCTTGATTATATGGAGAAGACTGGTTTAGTTGTAAAAAACCGTCGAGGGAAATATGGTATTCCTGAAAAAATGAACTTAGTTGTAGGAAATCTTGAGGGCCATCAGAACGGTTTTGCATTTCTAATACCTAATAACCCGGAACTTGAAGATATATATATCAGCCGGGAGGATATGAATGGGGCGATGCATGGAGATCTGGTCTTGGTTAGGCCGAAAATGCCGGCTAAAGGCTTTTCCAAGCAAGAAGGGGAGATAATACGTATTTTAAAGCGCTCACACACCAAAATCGTCGGTACTGTAGAGCGGGGAAAGCAATTTTCCTTTGTAATACCAGATGACAAAAGATTTTTCTATGATGTGTTTATTCCTAACGAAAAAACACAGGGTGCTAAAAACGGTCATAAAGTTGTAGCTAAAATAACCAAATGGCCGAAAAAGAGACGAAATCCAGCCGGGGAGATTACTGAGATATTTGGCCACCAAGATGAGCCTGGAGTTGATATTTTAACCATTATAAAAAAATATGAATTGCCCATGGATTTTCCAAGAAAAGTCATAAGACAACTTGAGCAAATTCCAAATGAAGTAAGACAAGAAGATTTATTTAAAAGAAAAGATTTTAGAAACATAAAAACTGTGACAATAGATGGTGAAGACGCTAAGGATTTAGATGATGCTGTTTCCATCGAAGCAATAGATAATGGATATCGACTTGGGGTTCACATTTCAGATGTAAGTTATTATGTAAAAGAAAGAAGTCCACTCGATGTTGAAGCACTGAAAAGAGGTTGTAGTGTTTATTTGGTGGATAGAGCAATCCCTATGTTGCCGCCGAAACTATCCAATGGCATATGTAGCTTAAACCCACGAACTGATAGACTTACTATGAGTGTAATCATAGATTTCGATGGGGATGCCAACATCAAAAGCTACAATATAACACCAAGTGTAATAAAGACCTGTGAAAGAATGACATATAATCAGGTAAATGAAATATTAGACGGCAAAAATCCACAAAACATGAAATCTTTTGATTATCTTGTTGAAGATTTTAATTTGATGAAAGGACTTGCTACAAAACTCACACAAAGACGTTTTTTAAGGGGAAGTTTGGATTTTGACTTGGAGGAAACTAAAGTAATATTGGATAAAAGAGGAAACCCAATAGATGTTTTAAGAGAAGAACGACAAATCTCACATCGCATTATTGAGGAGTTCATGATAGCAGCAAATGAAGTTGTGGCAGAACATATTTTCTGGTTAAAACTCCCCTTTATTTACAGGGTCCATGAAGTGCCGGATGACGAAAAAATATTCGCCCTTCGTGAATTTTTATATAATCTTGGCTACACTTTGAAAGGAATAAAAAACCTTAAACCAAAGTCATTACAGCAAATTCTTCAAAAAGCGAGGGGTAAACCGGAACGACGCTTAATTAATACAATGTTATTGCGTGCCATGAAACAAGCCCATTACAGCGAGGAAAACTCAGGGCATTTCGGACTTGCCTCACCTTATTACACTCACTTTACAGCTCCTATACGGCGCTACCCAGATCTTGTCATACACAGGATATTGAGAGAACAACAAGAAAACAGACTGAGCCTAAAGCGCCAAAAAAAACTTGCAGAACTTACGGAAAAAGTAGCTAAAATATCCTCCAAGCGTGAACGCATTGCAGAAGAAGCGGAAAGAGAGACAATTGATTTAAAAATTGCCGAATACATGGCAACAAAAATAGGAGAAACATATAATGGCATCATCTCAGGTGTGACTTCCTTTGGTATTTTTGTACAACTGGAGAATACTGTTGAAGGTCTTATCCATGTAAGTAATATCGAAGATGATTACTATTTTTTCAATGAAAAAATGCTAACACTCCGCGGCGAACGCACAGGAAGGGAATTCCGCATAGGTCATACGGTAAAAATCAAAGTATACAAAGTAAATATAGCAGAACGCCAGATTGATTTTATACTAGCAGACTAAAAAAAGCACCGGGGACGGACCTTTTTGCTTTTCGAAAAGCAAAAAGGTCCGTCCCCGGTG
>CAYMGK010000264.1:0-2111 GCA_964389965.1 uncultured Clostridia bacterium
TCAGTTTATTCTAGCCTATTTTTTGGGGGAGGGAAAGGAAAAGGGAGCCGGGTATTCTAAAAATTTAAAAATTAGAAAGGAATTAAATGGTACTGTATAGAATTATAGACAACATATCAGTAACTGGTTCCGGTATTTTTAGTTTTACAAAGATTCGGGGGGTAATAAGAAGATAGCTCTAGGCCGGATATTAAGGCGTTTCAGGCTGTATAAATACCGCATTTATAATAATATCTATAACAGACAAGATAATTGGGCTTTGATAATAATTAAGCAACTTAATGATAAAATCCTTAGGCGGACAAAAGAAAATAGGTTAGTTAGTTTTTTTGCTATCTACAAATGTTTTTGCTATAATTTTTACACAACAATTTTTTAGCTTTACCTACCGAGGGATTGAAACTATAAAGATGTCTAGGTGGTTTTTTAGCTAATCTATTAAGAGTTTTTTCTTGCGGCACCTGAATGCAGGTGCCTTTTTTTATATCATATTAAGGAGATATTGGAAAATTATACTAGACAAATCATAAGAACTTTGTTATGTTATATAAAGATGTAAAGGTTGTTCAAATTAAAGGAATTTAAAAATAGGACGATTATGTTAGTAGTGTCATTTTTATCAAGGGAGGGTGAATGAATGGATTTCTCGGTTACTGGTACTCATGTTTGGTATTATTGTGTCTGCAAACGAGAGGTATGGATGATGGCCCGACATTTAGTTCCTGACGAGGATGACACTAATATTGACATTGGTCGATTCATTCACGAAAAGGTCTATCAACGTGATAAGAAGGAAATTGACCTGGGTAACGCAAAAGTTGATTTACTACGTATGGAAGATGGACAGTTGGTGGTAGGCGAAGTCAAAAAGAGTTCACGCCATGCCAAGAGTGCTCGTATGCAGTTGCTGTTTTATCTATTGCAATTAAAGGGAATAGGTATTCAGGCACGAGGAGAACTTCTTTTTCCCATCGAGAAAAAGAAAGAAGATGTAGTACTAGATGAAAAAACCGAAGTCGAAATCACCGGAATTGTAAATGATATAGAAAAAATAGTAATGCAAGCCCAACCACCTCCTCCAGTCAAGATAAAATACTGTTGGTCATGTGCTTACCGGGAATTTTGTTGGTCTTAATCCATGGGAAGGAGAAGAATTTAAGTGAAAAAAACCATCTATGTTTTCAATGATGGTGAATTTAGGAGAAAAGACAATACTTTGTATTTCGAGACCGAACAGGGCAAGAAATATCTGCCAGTGGAAGATATTTCCCAGATATTTGTTTTTGGAGAGGTAACAGTAAACAAACGTTTTTTGGAGTTCGTATCTCAGAAAGAAATCATCATACATTTTTTTAATAATTACGGGTACTACAGTGGCTCGTTTTACCCTCGTGAACATCTTAACTCTGGATACATGACCTTAAAGCAAGCAGAGTATTATTTAGACGAAGAAAAACGGCTTGATATTGCGCGTAGGTTTGTAACTGGTGCAACCTGTAATATAGAACAGGTATTAAAATATTATCAGAACCGAGGCAGAGATATAGAAGAACATTTAACCAGGTTACAGGCTCTGGCGGAAACTATACCGACTTGTTCATCAGCAAATGAACTTATGGCTATTGAAGGCAATATTAGGAATACTTATTACTCAACTTTTAATGAAATAATTGCCAATGAAGATTTTTGCTTTACCAGTAGAAGTAGGCGCCCGCCCCGCGACCGGCTGAATGCACTTATAAGTTACGGTAATACCATGGCTTATGTTGTAGTTCTAAGCGAAATCTATAAAACTCATCTGGATCCCCGTATTGGATTTTTACATACTACTAATTTTCGTCGGTTTACGCTAAATTTGGATGTTGCAGAAATATTTAAACCTATACTGGTTGACCGGGTTATCTTTTACTTAATTGGCAGAAATATGCTGCGTAAACCTCATTTTGAGAAACGGACTAATGGCATATTTATGAATGACAAGGGGCGCAAGGTGTTCATTGAGGAATGGGAAAAAAGACTGCAAACTACTATTAAACATCGTCAACTGGGGCGTAATGTTTCTTATCGCCGACTAATACGCATGGAGCTATACAAACTAGAAAAACATTTAA
>CAYMGK010000265.1:0-2104 GCA_964389965.1 uncultured Clostridia bacterium
CGATAGTCTATGAGAACCTGTTTTATTAGATTGGAGGACTGCGTTTCCCGGAATAGCTCTGTGTCAGTAATCTCTTCATCTTCCAGATCTTCATACTGAAGTAGCAGCCTCGAGGTTACGAATGAAGCTTCTTCGCGGTTTTCTCCAATTAGGTGAAAGTAATTATAGCTTCTCATATTCGTATCCAATACTTTATTGGCGTCTGTTAAAATCCCAAAAATGGGCCACTGTATTTTTGAATGGTCGGCAACGCGGTCCCAACGTTTTAATGAAAAAGCGCCCGCACCTGATTCTTCAAGAGCTCTTTTTGCATAGTAACAAAAACTCTCACACAGATATGCATGCTGATGGTGAATCATTTCCAGAACTGACGGATGTAACGGTGTTACAATAGCCGCTTCTAAATATTCCTGCCAAATCCAATTGTTTATGTCCTGCCCAGTTTTTAACGAAACAACCATAAAAGCTTTTAGCAATATGGGGCCGAAAGTGTTGGTGACGCTCTCTTTAAGATACTTTTCAAACGTAGCGGCATACGCTTTCCGCAACTCATCATAGTGATTATCCAATACACTAAAAAAGCCCGTCTCCTGAAACTCACGTAAGAATTTTTGGTACTTTAACGAGAGGTCATTTATTAAAAGACTCCTGGTTTCATCTTTTTCATCTGGGTTAATTGCAGTGAGCAGATCAATCATGGTGCATTCTTTTCTTTGTAGAGCGGTGCCGATTAAACGATTTACTTCCTCTTCATCCCTGGACATAAAGATCTCGTTTATATAAGGCACGGAAAAAACCGGCAGGGCATTGGCAGTCTTTAAGTATCCTTTAAATGCCCAAGTATACAAGTCAACCAGCAAACGGCATTGATGGTATTGCGGTAATGGCCAGATAAATTCACGTTGAAACGGTTTACGATCATGAAATTTGATTAGCACTTCAAATTTAAAAGACGGTTCAGCCGTTCTAACCTTTTCATAGGATAGTGAATCATTTTCAACTGTTGCATGAGGACATAAATGTGAGCTAAAAACAATCTCTCTTGGATCATCTCTACTACCAAGCTCTAAGCGTATCTGATTTTCAAGATATTGATCTATCCCCCCCAAAACTTGACGAAGGAAGGTGCGCGCTATTTCCTTGCTGTCAATAAATTCATCCTCTGCCTCGTCCCCGGCATCAAAGTCATGCTTAAACTCTAAGCCATTTAAAGTTATCTGGGCTAAGCCCTCGGCAATAAAGTAGCCCTCCTTTTTTGCCTCTCTTTTTAAATCGCCAAGAGTCGCCCATATAGCGCGCAGAAATACTTCAGGTGGTAACCCTGCCAGCTTCGCCGGCCTTTTTGGGGGCGTTCTATTTACTTTACCTTTAAACCCGAGGATTCGATCGTATAGATAAACAAAATCAGCATTCCGCAGTTTTTTAGATGACTCTGTAGAACGGTTATCAATATAATCCTCTATAGTATTAACCAATGCCTCTTTTGATTCGATACCGCCAAGAATTTCGTAATCCAATTGCTCATCTGTAGATTCATCGATATATTTTTTGATCCTTTTTTTAAATTTTTTTCTGTTCGGTTCATTAATAAACATACTGTAATTGAAAAATTCTTGTGCAGGTACAATGTAGTTGTGAAATTCTTCTCTCGTATACTTTCTTGACAAACCGATCATGCAAGGTAAATTAAAAGGCGCAAGGTTGTTAAGAATAATTTGGTAAGCATCTTTGCCACTCATAGCTATGGAAAAATCCATGTTCTCCAGATATTTACTGATATCCAACAAATCAGCCAAACCATAATCATAAAGGGTTTTAAAAATGTTCGATATTTTTATGATATCCGATTCACTGTCTTCCGGGTTAACATATCTCTTCAAGGCATCAACAACCCATGTTTGAAAAGATCGCCTTAGACAAATTGACCAAATTGTGTCTTGATCAAGGTGAAAAAAATCCTGCAGACTTGCTCGATCATCAATATGGTCATAACCGGCCAACAGTATAACCAATCCGTCATCTTCCGGTTTTTTTAGTTGATTGCGGAGGCTGGTAAGATTGTCTCCCTCGTTATACCAACCCCTGGCGCATATTTCAGAGAAAC
>CAYMGK010000266.1:0-2103 GCA_964389965.1 uncultured Clostridia bacterium
TAAAGAAAATGGTAAGATTTCTAAAATGAGGTGATCGGGTGGCCGGTTTCTTGAATCAAATAGAGTATCATGTGACGGCTGTGACGTTCATGGTTCGTGAAATATTTCTACCGCCTAAGAAACTATTGACGGAAACCGGAATTGCCAAAGGATTTCGGGTTTTGGATTATGGTTGTGGAATCGGTAGCCACTCTGTAGCGGCGGCAAAGATAGTTGGCTCCGAAGGAAGAGTTTATGCCACAGATATTAGTCCGACGGCGCTTAGATACGTTAAAAAGGCAATTATAAAGAACCGTCTTGAAAATATTGAAGTAATCAAGACTAGCTGTATTTTAAATTTGCCTAATGATAGCATGAATGTGGTCCTACTTTATGATGTGTATCATTTACTTGACAAACCCCAGAAGGTCATTGGGGAACTCCATAGGGTTCTTAAAGATGATGGCATTTTGTCATTTACTGACCATCACATGAAAGAAGAGGATATAGTCTTGCAACTGACGATGGATTGTTTATTAAAGTTTGCATATAAAGGTGATAGGACACACACATTCGAAAAGGTTAAAGGGTTTTAAAAAGTGGGATGTTATTATTGTATTTAGTGTTCCAAACCCTGGATAACTACTGGACAACTCAAAGGGACATGGATGCCCTAGATGAAAGCAAACAGGAAGCGATAGGTGAAGAAGAATCAGTAGAAACAGCAGGAACAGTAGAAACAGTAGAACCAAATAACGGACAAGACGCCGAAGATAACGCTTGTTGGCAGGTTGACACTATATTGGAAGCAGCAAGGGAATATGATTTATAAGAGGATCTTGTTATCTCAGAAGATATAATACTAGTTATTAATCAAGGGTCAACACTAGGATACCCCCACCTAAAATCCAAAATTTCGGATAGACAAGAAATACAGTTGTAAATTTAAGTCTATTAAAGTGCATAGAGTTTATTTGACATAATGCAATAAGTACCCATAACCCTCTTGTTCCATTTTATCCTTTGGTATGAATCGGAGGGCCGCACTATTAATACAGTAGCGTTTGCCGCCCTTATTTCTAGGGCCATCATTGAAAACATGACCTAAGTGGGTATCCCCAACTCTACTTCTAACTTCCGTCCGAACCATTCCATGTGTTGTGTCCTTATTTTCAGTGATAACATTGGCATCAATTGGCTTTGAAAAACTTGGCCACCCACAGCCGGAATCGTACTTATCATTTGATAAAAACAGAGGTTCTCCAGTAGTAATATCGACATAAATTCCCGGCTTGTAATGGTTCCAATAGGGATTTTCAAAAGGCGGTTCAGTGGCACTTTGCTGTGTTACTGCTTGTTGAAGGTCCGTTAATTTCTCTTTTAATTGGGATTTACTCAAAGGTGTGTAAAGATTAGGATCTACTATCATATTCTTTGCTTTATTGATTTGTTCCCAACTAATATGGCAATAACCGTGGGGATTTTTGTCCAAATAGCTTTGATGGTATTCTTCGGCTTTAAAGTAATTTTTCAAAGGTTCAACCTCTATGGCAATGGGTCGATTATATTTTGCTTGTAATTCATCAACGGATTTTTGTATAATTGGCAGATCCTTTGAATCAACATAATAAATGCCTGTGCGGTATTGTTTACCCTCATCGTTCCCCTGCCGATTCACTGAGGTGGGATCAATGACATCATAATACAGCCTAAGTAAAAAATCCAAGCTTATGCGTTTAGGATCGTATCTAACACGGACTGTTTCCGCATGGCCTGTATTTTTACTACAAACCTCTTCATAAGTGGGATTTTCTGTTTTCCCGTTGGTATATCCCACTTCTGTAGAAATCACTCCCGGGATCTCTTGCAAATACTTTTCCAATCCCCAAAAACACCCTCCTGCAAGGAAAATTTCCCTTGGTGTTATATCCGAATTGGCCTCGAAATTATTCATTTCATTCTCACCTCATTTTTATTTATATTATCACCTAAGTAATAATAAAAAACCATTTTTCATCTTCAATGCACCGAAAGCACCGGGAAAGCACCGGGAAAGCACCGGGGACGGGAAAGCACCGGGGACGGACCTTTTTGCTTTTTTGAAAAAGCAAAAAGGTCCGTCCG
>CAYMGK010000267.1:0-2093 GCA_964389965.1 uncultured Clostridia bacterium
AGTTGTGCAACTTTCTCTAAAACTTGAAGACCATCATGGGCTATACCGACAATGTACATATCTGCTTCCTGGCCTAAGAATTCACAAACAAGGTTACAGAATTCTTTATTATCATCAGCTATGAGTACCTTTATTGAATCCCTCATAAAATAACCTCCGCCTATTATTTTCCTTTCCTTTGGGGTTATTCTTTCGACACTCTTATGGGTAAACCCTTCCGAACGCAAAATAATCAATTAATATTGTTTATTTAACAATAATCATTAAATAATTGTTAAAACCAGGGGATTTAGAAGTAAATCCTCTGGTTATAACAGCGTATACAGATAAACTGGTTAAATCGGTTTCTTGTAACATCCATTCTGCCAAAACCCCATAGCCTTTGTTGGGTTCATTTATGAACACATGAGTTACTGCCCCTACTAAACTACCATTTTGGATTATAGGGCTGCCGCTCATGCCTTGAACAATGCCACCTGCCGTAGATAATAATTTAGGATCGGTTATACGAATTATTAGTCCCTTACCACTGGCCCGTTGATAAGCCATCACCCTTTCGATTTCTATACTGAACCTTTCTACTTTTTCTCCTTCAATAACCGTCATAATTTCGGCTGGTCCTGGTCTAACCTCTTCAACCATTGCTACCGGTAAAATAGTATCAAACAGAGAAGAAATATTGCTGGTCATAGTACCAAATATTCCAACCCCTGTATTCTTCTCAATTATACCATTAAACGAACTGTTTTCAAGAAATACACCTATCTTTTCCCCCGGATGACCCTGACGTCCCAGATGAATACCTTGAATAGCGGCAGGAACTATTTGACCACCATTAACATTTATTGCTTCTTTTTGATCACTGCCAGTAACCAAATGACCCAAGGCACCGAAAATATTTTTTTCTTGATCGTAAAAAGTTAAGGTTCCTACACCAGCGGTACTGTCCCGGACATAAATACCTACCCGATAACGGTCTGTTTCCTCACAATAGAAGGGCGACACATTAAGGGTCAATAGCCTTTTATTTCTTTTGACGGTTATCTGCACTTGAGAACCGGTTTTACCGGCAGCATCAATAAGCTTTGCTACTTGTTGATTACTTTTTACCTCTTGGCCGTTAATAGCTACGATATTATCTCCTACCTTTAGACCTGTTTCCTCCCCTTGATAGGAACCCCTATTATTAATTATAGGTGCCTGGCCGACCACTTTTACTCCCTCTGTTTTTAACAATACACCGATGGCTTGACCGCCAGGATAAACCTTAACCGGTTCAACCACCTGCAACATTATATTTTTTAGTGGTATTATTCCGAAAAGTCGCAGTTGCAATTGCAGCCAGTCTGGATCAGTGTTTGTTTGGGAATTAATTTTATCAATATTATTTACTTGTGTTTCTACCTGACGGGCCAGACTAGCCGGCAGTCCCCAATCCAGTTGTTTTAATTCTATTGATGTCACTCTTTGGACTTGAGGTAAAGTAAAATAATTGCGTACCGGCGGCAGCATCCCTCCATATATTAATAATGCTGCCAACACCAGGCCCAAAGCCCGGCGCCCCAGGTGTTTCAAAGGCATCACCTTCCGTTTTTATATTTATTTTTTATTGTTTTTATACCGCTTTTTAATGCGGTTTTATTAAAGATACTAAACATAAAATAACCCCAGATCGTTGTTTTTATGCTGTTAAAAACGACCTGGGATTGGTATATAACAAGGTGTTAAAATTTAGGTTAATATTTTTGTTTAAATTGTATATTTTTACAAATTTATAATGTTTATTCTAAAAGAGTTTTTGCATGTTTTATAGCAACATCGCTAGTCTGGCCTGACAATAGTCTTGCCAGTTCTTCTATTCTAGATTCACCTTGTAAATTTTCCACCTGGGTATAGGTACGCCCTTTGGAGACTTGCTTGTTTATTCGATAATGTTGATCGGCATAACTCGCCAATTGGGCCGAATGGGTTACACAAAGAACTTGACGTTGACGGCTAATATCGGCCAACATTTGGGCCACGGTCCCAGCTGCCTTTCCGCTTACCCCGGCATCAATCTCATCAAAAATTATCAGCGGTACAGAATCAATATG
>CAYMGK010000268.1:0-2072 GCA_964389965.1 uncultured Clostridia bacterium
TATTTCAATAATGAATGCATTTGTACAAATGCGTAAATTAATAGGACAAGAAACTTTACAACAAATACGATTAAGTAATATAGAGAACAAACTAATTGAACACGACCAAAAATTTGACAAACTATTTACCGCCTTAGAGCAAAATGAATTACCAGAAAGAGGCGTATTTTTTGACGGTCAAGTTTTTGATGCTTATCTCTTAACTTCTAAAATAGTTCGCTCTGCTAAAGAAAACATTGTCCTCATTGATAATTATATAGATGAAAACTCCTTTCTTCATCTTGCAAAAAAGAAAACAAATGTTAGAGCAATTCTGCTATGCAAAAACATAAATTCAAAGGTAAAATTGGATTTAACAAAAGCCAATCAACAATTTGGGAAATTTGAATTAAAATCCTTTGCCAATAGCCACGACAGGTTTTTAATTATAGATAGAAAAGAGATCTATCATTTAGGTGCTTCATTAAAGGATTTAGGAAAGAAGTGGTTTGCTTTCTCAAAGATGAGTCCAAAAGCAATTGAGAAAATTTTGGAAGAAATTGAAAAGTTTTATAGGTAATAATTTATGATGTTCTATTTGTATAATAAAATCATTAAAAACACTTTACCACTAACGAGATATGAATAATATCTGCGTAAATCTGCGTGTTCTGCGGGAAAAATTTTAAAATTATTCTAAAATATTAAAATGATATGTGGCATAATATTTTATTAATAAAACGGACGACCACATAGGGTTGCCCCTACGTTATCGTCCTATTTATTTTTTGTAATTTAAAATACTATCAAAACAGCAAATCCCTAATCTTACTGCTCTTTCAAAAATTGACGAAGTACATATTGTAAAATTCCGCCATTTTTATAATATTCAATTTCTATTAGTGAATCTAAACGTGCAACAACATTAAATTTCGTTACTTTTCCATTCTCATCGGTTGCAGTAACTTCAATCTCTTTATGTGGTTTTAAATCTTCACTTATTCCACTGAATGAGAAAGTTTCTCTTCCTGTCAAACCGTATTTTTCGGCTGTTTCTCCATTTTTATATTCCAATGGTAAAACTCCCATACCAACTAAATTGCTTCTATGAATTCTCTCGTAGCTTTCAGCTAATACAGCTTTTACACCAAGCAAGAATGTTCCTTTTGCAGCCCAATCTCGTGAAGAACCACTACCATACTCTTTTCCAGCCAAAACTACCAACGGAATACCTTCCGCTTTATATAGTTCCGATGCTTTATAGACAGACATCTCTTGTCCTGACGAGAAGTGAGTGGTAAATCCACCCTCTTGTGTGGCTATTTTATTTTTGATACGAACATTTGCAAAAGTTCCACGAACCATCACTTCATCATTTCCACGACGTGAACCATAAGAGTTGAAATCTTTTCTGTTGACTCCTCTTGATACTAAATATTTACCTGCTGATGAGTCTTCGTTGAAAAGTCCTGCCGGTGAAATATGATCTGTTGTCACACTGTCACCAAGTGCAAGAAGTACTCGTGCATTTTCAATGTTTTGAAGTTCGTCAGGATTTTCTGAAATACCTTTAAAGAATGGTATCTCTTTGATATAGGTTGACTCTTCGTTCCAAGTGAAAAGTTTATCTTCTGGTACTTCAAGATTTTGCCAAATTTCATTACCGTCAAAAATTGTGCTGTAGCTTTTTGCATAATCCTCAGGTGTAAGAACTTGACTCATTACATCTTCAATCTCTTCATTTGTTGGCCAAATATCTTTAAAATAAACAGGTTCTTGATTTGAATCATAACTGATAGGTTCATTCATTAAATCTATATCAACCCGTCCTGCTATTGCATATACAACCACAAGCATTGGCGACATCAAGAAGTTCATCTTAACCTGTGAGTGAATTCTTGCTTCAAAGTTTCTATTACCCGAAAGCACTGATGTTACAACCAAATCTTCATCATCAATTGCTCTTGCTATGTCGGTTGGAAGCGGACCCGAATTTCCGATACAAGAAGTACATCCATATCCCACAAGGTGAAATTGAAGTGCTTCTAAATCTTTCATCAAATCAGCTTTTTCAAGATAATCTGTAACCACTT
>CAYMGK010000269.1:0-2044 GCA_964389965.1 uncultured Clostridia bacterium
AGAAGCTTTAAGTATAACAGGGTAACCAATTTTTTTTGCAAATTCTATTGCAGTCGCTTTTCCAATTCCCGCCGCACCACCAGTTATAACTACTACTTTGTCTTTTAAATTTAGCTCCATTCTGTTTCAGTCCTTCCAGCTTTTTTACAACAATTTATAAGCAATCTTTAATTTACAAGAAGATTTTAGGAGTAAATCTTAGGTTCCTCTTGACCCCTTAATACTCTTATCGCACCTTCAGCCATAGCTACCATTTCATATTCACCGGGGTAAACTAAAATATCTCCAATGTATTTTACCCGTTTTTTAATCCAGCCAACAAAAAGCTCATCATTTGCTAAACCACCTGTTAAAAGTATTGCATCAACATCTCCCTTAAGCACTGTTGCACCTGCACCTATTTCTTTTGATACTTGATAAGCCATTGCTTCATAAACAAGTTTGGCTTTTTCATTTCCGGCTTCTATCATTTTTTTGACTTCCCTACCATCATTTGTTCCTAAATAACTTACTAGCCCTCCACCACCGACAAATCTATAATACAATTCTTCTTTTGTATATTTGCCGGAAAAGCAAAGATCTATAACCGCTCCAAATGGTAGACTTCCAGTCCTTTCTGGTGTAAATGGTCCATCTCCATCAAGACAGTTATTCACATCTATTATTCTACCTTTATTATGGACACCGATGGATATTCCACCACCCATATGGGCAATTACAAAATTAAATTCTTCATATTTCCCACCGAGTTTTTTAGCAGCTCGTCTACATACTGCTCTTTGATTTAATGGATGATCTTTAGCTCGTCTAGGTATTCCATCAAATCCCGATATCCTTGCTAGATCTCCTAGTTCGTCAACTACAACTGGATCTACTACAAAAGATGGTATTTCTAAAGGAGTAGCTATACTGTGTGCTATATAAGCTGAGGAGTTGCAAGCATGTTGGCCCATAATCCCTATTTCTAAGTCTTTTAACATTGGTTCATTTATATGATAAGTCCCACCTACAACTGGTTTCATATTTCCACCTCTGCCTACTATAGCATCTAAGGTTTTTAAATCAACTTTTTTCTTTTCCAAAGTATTTAGTACTGCTTCTTTACGAAAATCAAATTGATCGAAAATACGTTTGAACTTTTTTAATTCGTCTCGTGAGTGATTTATTACTTCGGTAAAAACTTCTTCTGTTTCATTATATACTGATATTTTTGTAGTGGTAGAACCCGGATTAATTGCAAGGATTTTGTATTTATCTTTCATATTTACTTCTCCCTCTCCTTATTTTGTGTTATCAATGCTCCTAAAGCGATGGAGTGTAGTTTTGACTCCGCGGAGCTGGCTCTAGAAATAAGCACAATTGGTGCAGTTGCACCCATAATAATCCCAGACTTTTGGGCATTACTAAAGTACTCCAAAGATTTACTTAAGATGTTTCCTGCCTCAATATCGGGAGTTATTAATATATCTGCATTTCCTGCAACAGGATGTTTTACACCTTTATGTTGGGCCGCTTCAATTGATACTGCATTATCTAGTGCCAATGGTCCCTTCACTAAACAACCAGTTATTTCTCCACGTTCATTCATTTTTGTTAATATATCGGCATCAATTGTTGCAGGCATCTTTTCATTTACTTTTTCTACTGCACATAAAATTGCTACTTTAGGTGTTTCTATCCCTATTGCATTTGCAACTATTACAGCATTTTTTATTAAATCTACCTTTTCATCTAATGTTGGTGCAATAGTCATAGCAGAATCACTTAAGACAACAAGCCTATCAAAGCCCGGTGCACTAAAAACTCCAACATGACTTAGTAATCTACCTGTTGTCAAACCAACTTTTTTATTTAAAACTGCCCTTAATATTATAGATGTATCCACAAAGCCTTTCATTAAAAGTGATGCTTTCCCATTATGAACTAATTTTACAGCTTCAAGGCAGGCATCTCCCTTATCTTCAATATGTTTTATTTGGTATTTGTCCACATTTATATTATTTTCATCGGCTATCTTTTCAATTTTTCCTTTGTTCCCTACTAA
>CAYMGK010000270.1:0-1997 GCA_964389965.1 uncultured Clostridia bacterium
ACAAAGGAATCAGAAATAGCCCTAATTAAAAAAATAGCGGATTATCCCGGTGAAATAAGGCTTGCGGCGGAAAATCTTGCACCATATCGAATAACTGTATATACACAGGAACTAGCAGCCCTTTTGCACTCTTTTTACAATAAATGTCGAGTGCTGACTGAAAACCAAGACTTGACGATGGCACGACTTTTTTTAATTATTGCAGTTCAACAGACCCTCAAAAACGCACTGAAAGTTTTGGGAATAACGGCACCTGAACGCATGTGATACTGGCAGGAATTAGCATAACTGGGAATGGGTAAAATAACAGTATAAAGAAGGAATTAAGTGTTTTGACGAGAATATATTATAATCAGGGTGTTTTTTATTTAAGAAGGAAATTAGAACCTTGAAAGAAAGGGAGGTTTTCCAGAAGTGAAGATTCAATGGTTCGGCCATGCCTGTTTTCTCCTGGAATCCCAAGATGGCACTAAAGTAGTTACAGATCCTTTTGATGGCAGTGTAGGCTATAAAATACCAATGGTTGAAGCAGATATAGTTACAGTAAGTCACGACCACTGTGACCATAATTATGTTGAGGGAGTCCAAGGTGACCCGGAAATCATGAAATCCCCGGGAGAATACACCATAGGAGGTATAAGTATCAAAGGTGTCCCAACATTTCACGATGATGTGAAAGGGGCAAAACGAGGCCCTAACATAATCTATACTTTTGAAATTGACGGTATAAAGGTATGCCATGCAGGAGATTTAGGACATCTACTGTCAAAAGCACAGTTAGAAGAAGTAGGGGAAGTTGATGTACTCATTATCCCCGTTGGCGGCACTTTTACCCTTGGCGCAGAAGGGGCAGCTGCAGCAGTGGAACAATTCGGTCCTAAAATCACAATCCCCATGCATTTCAAAACACCTGCAGTCAGCATGCCCATAGACCCTGTTGATGTATTTTTAGAAAAAATGGGAGAAGGTGAATATTTAGATTCAGACACAATTGAAATCACCCCTGAGACTCTAGGAGCACAACACCGCATAATAGTGATGAAATACGAATAAACAAAAGGACAAAGTACATAAATAAGTGCCATACATCAAGTATATGATATTTGGACAACCCAAAATCCTCTGTAGGATGAAAACTATAGGGGATTTTTTTTTACTCCTATGGGCAAAATAAGATGTAGTGTCAGTGCAAGTACATATACCCATATACCCCTGTATAGCGCAAGATCAAGCCTTACTGTGTCTAGGATGACATAAAAACCCATGTTGCAATAATGATGGAAACAGGTGAGCTGATATTGGGCAGCATTTTTAATAAAATCAAGAAGATACTTCCGTCCCGAAAGAGTCCTAAAGACCTACAAATTGCAAATGACAAAGGAGAAAGGGAAGCATGTCCACTATCTTCAAATTTAGATAAAAATATAAAACACATAAGGGCCATCTTCGACAGATGTGATGACATTACAATGAGGGAGTTCAAGATAGGTGCCAAAACACCCATCAGAGCCTTTATGGTTCACATAGAGGGAATGATAGATACAAGTTTGGCTACAAATAATATATCAAAAAAATACAGGATTGAATCCCCTTTTAACTGAGGATTTTTAACTTATTCTATAACTTTGTAACGACGAGTATGATTTGCCATTAAATTATAGAATCCGCCAGAACGGTTGTCATTCCATCCGGGACAGCGCTCTCCATACAAAAATGGTAAAAAACCTGGAGCATACTCTATATTTACTTTGCCCAGTTGATTCTCTAAATCCTCATAGTTTAATCCACCTGAAAAATCACAGTTCTCTATAAACCAGTCTATGCAGTTGCCTGCTCCTGCAGTAGCCGCACCGGCTATCCACATTTTTTCACCTAAATAATAACACCATGTGGAAGGTTCTTTTGGTAAAACCGGTTTTTCTGAAATCATACGTAAAGCCCCACTAGTTCCTACTGAAAAAGTCATAAACCCTTTCTTTACCGCTCCATCACCGATT
>CAYMGK010000271.1:0-1978 GCA_964389965.1 uncultured Clostridia bacterium
TTTTGCATTTTTTGAACCTGTTTCATAAGTTTATTCATATTTCCTCCACCTCTCAATATTGCCGCCTCCTTAATTTTTTATTAATCTACAAATGTAACATTCTCTTCACCGAAAAATTCTATGACTTTTTGGCCATACTCTTCATCGGACATACTTTTGCCTTTGTCTTTATTCTCATCGGGGTCGGACTGACCCCCCTTTAAAGATACCTTAGAACCCACATCATCATTAGGCTTATTACCCGATGGACCAAATCCCTGCTCTAGGGAAGATGTGTGTTCTGTAGTAAACCCTTTAAGGGTTATGTCTGTGCCTGAGACCTGTTTTATAATTTTTTCTATGGTATGTTTTTCGGCAAGGACCTTTTCTTCATAAACTGTATCACCATTATTCAAAAGATACAAATTGTTTTTTTCAATCTTGGCTGGTTTTATGTCTCCGGCATTAATAAAGGAAACTAGGGTCATCTTTCTTTTTTTACCTAAATACTCTAGCACTTTCGGCCAGGATTTTTGAATGTTTTCAAGCATATTCAAGGTGTTTTCATGTGTCTGGACCGATGGGCTTTCACTTTTTGGTTCTTCAAATGGCTTTCCAAATGTTTGGGGTGAAAAATTGTTTTTATCAACTGCTTCGATGGGCTGCACATCTTGAGTAGGTATAAAATTAGACGTATCTTTGTCTGTGGATTCATTTGTTTTAGGGCTAGCATAACTAATATTCATACTTTGAATTTGGCCCTGTATATCTAGCATTTGCTGTTCAAGTTGCTGCAGTCTTGCAACATATCCCTCTTCCATTTCCCATAGTGCCGGCAATGTTAGCTTTGTTAAAGCTGCCTCTATAATAATACGTGGCTGGGAAGACCACTTCACATCATTAGCGGCTTCTTTTAGTATGTCTATAATTGACAGTAACTTTTCTTTAGTATATCCCTTTGAAATATCCTGAAGTCTTGCATAATCTTCATCTGTAATGTCAATAAGGTTTCTGTCCGCATTGATACAAGCCATAAGTAAATTCCTAAAATGTTCCAATAAATCGTCCATGAATCTAAAGAGATCCTTGCCCTGTTGTACTAGCTGGTCAACTACATTAAGAACAGCCCTAGTGTCACTTTGCATAATTGCCGTTGAAATATCATAAAAAACTTTGTGACTTACAGCCCCTAGCAGTGCCAGCACATCTTCATATCTTAATTTGCCTTTTTCAAAAGCCATTGCTTTATCAAGCAAGCCTAAGGCATCCCTAGCTGAGCCCTGTGAGTGGCTAGCAATTTGAGTTAGTGCTTTTTCCTCTACTTCTATACCCAAATCCTTCACAACTTCCTTTAACCTACCGACTATTTCCTGTGTGGTGATTCGGGTAAAATCAAATCTCATACATCTAGATAAAATCGTAGGCAAAAGCTTGTTGGGTTCGGTTGTAGCTAAGATGAACACCACATAACTAGGTGGTTCTTCAAGGGTTTTGAGCAATGCATTAAAGGCTTCGGTTGTGAGCATATGGACTTCATCTATGATGTATATCTTATATCGACCTTCTGAAGGGGCAAAATTTACTTTTTCCCTAAGGTCCCGAATATCGTCAATACCTCTATTCGATGCGGCATCCATCTCAATTACATCCATCAAATTATCATCGTCAATAGCTTTGCAATATACGCATTCATTACATGGATTTTCAGTAGGCCCTTTTTCGCAATTCAGGGCCTTAGCAAAAACCCTGGCAGTGCTAGTTTTGCCTGTTCCCCTCATACCACAAAAAAGGTACGCGTGGCCAATTTTACCACTTGACAATTGATTTTTCAAAGTTGTAACAATGGCTTTCTGGCCAACTATTTCTTCAAAGTTTTTCGGTCGATATTTTCGATAAAGAGCCACATAGGACATGGAAATCTCCCCTAATATATATGTAGATAATTTAAAATTTAAATCTACTAATATGAAATCTACCATAACTCGATTATGGATTAGTT
>CAYMGK010000272.1:0-1978 GCA_964389965.1 uncultured Clostridia bacterium
ATTATTGGAAAATAAAAAAACATGAGAAATTAATTCTGTTTGTCACTTTTTTATTACTTATACTAGTCCTTATACCGGGAATCGGCAAAAAAATCAATGAAGCACGGCGTTGGATTGGTGTGGGATTATTAACTGTGCAGCCTTCGGAAATCGCAAAACTTGGTATGATTGTGTACCTGGCCTGTGGGTTGGAGAGGAAAGGAAAAAAGGTACAATCTTTTTTTGTGGGAATTTTTCCTTTTTTAATAGTAATTGGCGTTATGTGTGGTTTGATTTTAAAAGAACCTCATTTAAGCGCAACAGTGCTTATAGGAATGACGACACTTATAATATTATTTGTTGGCGGAGTCCCTATGACTCAAATGATTGGTATGGGAATAGTAGGATCTGTTTTGGCGTTTGCACTTACTATAAACCATCCTTATAGATTTAAAAGACTTCTTTCATTTTTAGACCCCTGGAAAAACCCAAGTAAGGAAGGATATCATATAATTCAGTCTTTATATGCTTTGGGATCCGGTGGTTTAATCGGTTTAGGTCTTGGTCAAAGTAGACAAAAGTTCTTTTATCTTCCTGAACCGCAAACAGATTTTATTTTTTCTGTAATTGGAGAAGAATTAGGGTTTTTAGGTGCTACTTTTGTAATATTGATGTTTGCGTTTTTTATTTTAAGGGGGTACAGGACCGCCATGGTGGCACCCGATACATTTGGAAAACTAATGGCTACGGGCATAACAACAATCATTGCACTACAGTTTTTAATTAATATTGCCGTTGTAACAGCTTCCGTGCCTGTAACCGGGATGCCACTACCTTTTATAAGCTATGGGGGCTCTTCACTGACAATTACTATGTCCGAAGTGGGCATCTTATTAAATATTTCTAAACATGCGGAGGTAAAATAAAATGCCACCAAAAAATATCATCTTAGCGGGTGGCGGTACAGGTGGACATATTTATCCTGCCATAGCTATTGCTGAAGGCTTGAAAGAGAAATATCCGGATTCGAATATTTATTTTATTGGGACTGAAAAAGGCCTTGAAAGGGAATTAGTGGAGAAGTCTGGATTTCCTTTAAAGACCATCAGAGTAAAAGGTTTTCGAAGGAAATTATCTTTCGACACTATTTTATCTTTGAAAGAATTACTTTTTGGCATCATTGATTCGGCGAGCATAATAAAGACGAAAAAACCGGATATTGTTATCGGGACAGGGGGTTATGTGGCGGGACCAATTGTATTTATTGCAGCAATAAAGGGAATCCGTTCCATCATTCATGAACAAAATGTGGCCCCCGGTATTACTAATAGGATTTTATCCCGTTTTGTAGATAAGGTTGCTATAAGTTTTAATGATTCAAAAAGATATTTTCTAGAAAATAAGACTGTACTTACTGGAAACCCTATAAGACGTGAAATTTCACAGGGCAACCGACATAAGGCATTAAAGAAATATGGTTTTTCACCAAATATTCCTGTAGTTTTGAGCTTTGGTGGGAGTCAGGGAGCAGCGTGTATAAACAATGCTATACTTTATGTTATTGATGCTATAAAAGATACAAAAGAAATTCAACTAATACATATTACAGGTAAAAACCATTATGAAAACATGAAAAATACTTTGGAAAATAAAGGAATACATCCAGGTATATCAGGACATATTATTGTAAGACCATATATACATAAAATGCAAGATGTTTATGCCGCAGCAGATTTGGTTATTTCTAGGGCGGGAGCTCTTAGTATATCGGAACTAAATCTATGTGGCAAACCGGCAATTCTGATTCCACTTTCTACAGCGGCTAACCACCACCAATATATCAATGCAAAGTTCATGGAAACAAATGGTGCAGCTGTAATCCTGTCTGAAAATGAACTAACGGGAAAAAGGCTTCTTGAAACCATTGAAAACATCATTTTTAATGGTAGTTGTCTACATAAGATGGCCATGTCTAGTAAAAATCTGGCTCAGGAAGGAG
>CAYMGK010000273.1:0-1964 GCA_964389965.1 uncultured Clostridia bacterium
CGATAAAAATGTTGAGCAGTATATTAATTCGGTTTTAATGGGCATTGTAAACAACTTGATAGTGAATACCGGGTATTATGAAAATCCTAAGACCGATGTGACAGGAAGGTATCATATAAGGACAAATGAGAAGGGGATATTAAGCATTTCCATCGAAATGTATTGGTTTGCCGGCGGAGCTCATGGTATGACTGTCTTGGAATCAGTTACTTTTGATGTAAATACCGGTAGGATATACCGTCTTGAAGATCTATTTAAGGAAAATGTGGATTATGTAACACCTTTATCAGATATAATAAAACGACAGATAAGGGAAAGAAATATACCTCTTATCGTTGACTTCACAAGCATAAAGCCAAATCAAGATTTCTATATAGAAAACAGGACACTTATGATATATTTTCAGTTATATGAACTGGCACCTTATGTTTATGGTTTTGTAACTTTTCCAATTCCCACCCGGGAAATTGATGACATCATCAGAGAGGGCAGCCCCTTGAGTATTTTGTAACTTGGTTGTTATAGACCGAGTTTTTTTATTTAGAAAATACCGAAAGTGCCTAAAAAGAAATTGAAAAGAAATTCTAATGACATTCTTTTGAGCGCCATTTGTAATTTATCGGATGTATATTAAGAACAACAGTTGAAATTTACGCAGCTTATTGTAACAATATTTTGTATATTTATAGGACAATATTGCATGAGTTCGGCAAGGGAGGAAATAATTTGAATATTAAAGAGAGAGGTGAAGATACAAAACAGTCCGGTGGTTCAACTTTCTTAGTGAAAGTTATTTTTACACAAAATGCCAGCATGCAGGGTTTTGTTCAGTGGATAGAAAAAGAAAAGACACTTCCTTTTAGAAGCTGTTTAGAACTCCTTCACCTAATGGAGGCCGGCCTTGAAATAGCAAATCCAGAAAGCAAGGGTAGGACAAGATTTCGTTCATGGGAATAATTTTTTGGTTTCTCGGAATATGGGTTTTATAAATGTTCAAGTATATTAATCTGATTGTTAAAAAGAATGGAGGTGAAGAATATGTTAAAACTGGTAAAAAGGCTGTGGAAGGAAGAAGAAGGGCAGGGGTTGGCCGAGTATGCGTTGATATTGGCGTTGATTGCTATTGCATGTGTAGTTGCACTCTCTACGTTAGGCGGTGCAATTTCAGGTAAACTGAATAAAGTTGAACAAGATTTAGACTACAAAGGAACCACATAATAGATTTTAGTAATTTATCTAGCTAAGAAAATACGTAATTAAAGAGTTTTACAGGTTCTATATCATGTTTTAGTCACTTAAAAAACAAGGGAGATTGGTAATGCCAGAGAGCGAATTTTATATTTTCGCTAACGGTATTACCAATCTCCCGACTCTCAACCTTATATCAAAAGGGGTTGACCCAAATGGTCTTAGATATCATTTTAATCGCTTTACTCACAATTTGTTTTTATACAGATGTCAAGTTTAAAAAAATCTATAATAAATATCTCATCCCCGCTGCGGTTCTGGCTTTTGCCATTAACCTGTATTTCGGCGGATTTGAGGGAGCATTGGAAAGCGTGAAAGGCCTGCTCTTGGGGATGGGGCTTTTGTTCATTCCCTTTGCCCTTGGGGGCATGGGAGCGGGGGATGTAAAGCTCATGGGTGTTGTAGGCGCTTTAAAAGGGCCGGAGTTTGTATGGGTGGCTTTTCTTGCATCTGCTATGGTGGGAGGTATTTTAGCCATCGGGGCAATGATAAAAGGCGGGCAGTTAAAACAGCGGCTTTTATCTATATGGTATACCCTGCTTTCACTTATCGGCATTGTTCCAAGAAGCAACTTACTAGGCACTCTTCAGGACATTCGACCCTACAAGGCCGTTCCCTATGGTGCCGCAATAACCATTGGCACGGTTATAACCTATTTTGTATTGAGGTGATAATGCCGTGATTTGGTTTAACAATAGATTTCACAAGAATCAAAA
>CAYMGK010000274.1:0-1951 GCA_964389965.1 uncultured Clostridia bacterium
CAGTGGTGTTGTCGATGGATGTTAAGAAAACCGGCCGTAAAAAATGGAACGTCTTTTCAAAAGGAGGAAGTGCAGATACTGGAAAAGATGCTATACAGTGGGCTATGGAAGTAAGCGAATTAGGTGCCGGGGAACTTGTAATAAACAGCATAGATGCTGATGGAATGAAGGCAGGATATGATTTAGAGCTTCTAAAAGCCATTACTTCAAATGTGGATGTGCCCGTCATTGCATCAGGTGGTGCAGGCAAGTTGGAGGATTTCTCTCAGGCTGTAATAGTGGCAGGTGTTGACGGTGTCTTGGCCGCAAGTGTATTTCACTATAAAGAAATTGAAATAGGTGAATTGAAAAAATATATGAAGTCAAAAGGAATAGGGGTCAGGTTATAATGGATATAAAATATGATGCAAAGGGGTTAATCCCAGCTATTGCTCAGGATATTTCCACTAGAGAGGTCTTAATGATGGCATATATGAATGAAGAAGCGGTACGGCTCACACTTGAAACCAAAATCGCCCATTATTATTCAAGATCCAGGCAATGTATCTGGAAAAAAGGGGAGACCTCGGGGAATTATCAGGAGGTAAAGGGTTTTTATTATGACTGTGATGGTGATACAATATTACTTAAAGTGAACCAAGTAGGTGTGGCATGTCACACAGGAAGCTATTCCTGCTTTTTCAATGAAGTAATAGGACATGAAGATTTATACAATGTGCTGCCAACATTATATAAAATAATATCAGAAAGAAAACAGAATCCGAAAGAAGGCTCATATACTAATTATCTCTTTAAAGAGGGCATGGATAAGATCCTTAAAAAGATAGGTGAGGAATCTTCTGAAGTCATTATAGGTGCTAAAAATAGTAGAGAAGAGTTGATATATGAATCAGGTGATCTAATATATCATCTCTTGGTGCTTTTCGTAAGTGAAGGAATAAGCCTAAGGGATTTATACAAGGAGTTGAAAAGTAGGATGAAATAAGAGGGGAAAAGTATTTTTGGTATACACGGACCACCATGTGCATACTAATTATTCACCTGATAGTGAAGGTGATATCGAAGTTTATCTACATCAAGCCAAATCAATGGGTCTGAGCTATGTACTATTTACTGATCATGCCGATTTTGGTACAGCTGACAAAAACTTCATTAAAAAAATAGATTATGATGAGTATTTTAGCAAAATGAAAGACCTACAAATAAAATTTGATACCCCTATTAAAGTGGGTATTGAGGTGGGGTATGGTATCTAAGGTATTTTGAGATTTTACTTGAGATGGTTCAAAAAGTAGAAGTTTTAAAAAGACATAAAGAATTAGGTGGAAGGCTTATAACCATGATGCTCATTACAACAAACATTTTTATGCGGGGGTAACAAAAGGCATAAATCTTCTCAAGTCCATAGGCTTTGATAAGATTCATTATTTCAATAATAGGATGGAAAAAGATTATGTTATTTAATATTAATAAAAGATAATGCCTGGTAATTCTATTATCCAGGCATTATCTCTATATACAAATTTGGTGACCCCGAGGGGATTCGAACCCCTGTTACCGCCGTGAAAGGGCGGTGTCTTGAACCGCTTGACTACGGGGCCACAAAATGGTGGGTCATGGAGGATTCGAACCTCCGACTCCCTGATTAAAAGTCAGGTGCTCTGCCGACTGAGCTAATGGCCCACTTTTAAAACAGCAGTTATTATCTTACTATATAATAATTCTTCTGTCAACACCTCAAAACTTCCTAAGTATTGCGAAAGACCGCGTAAAAAGAGACCTTTTATATAGCCGGCAAGCCCGGTTTTTGTGCCATAACCCCGTTTAGATTAAACATCAAAAAGCATTATCATTTATTTTTGCTTATCCCTTAAAACCGTCTTGCTTATTTCCGCCGTTATAAAGGGAATTATACTAAAAAGGGTTATGGTAATCCAATCATGAAAAGAAA
>CAYMGK010000275.1:0-286 GCA_964389965.1 uncultured Clostridia bacterium
TTCGAGTCAAAAACTGGGGAGTAATTAAGCCTAACCTTGTCAAAAAAACTATAATTAAAGGAATTTCAAAAGTAAGACCAAAGGGTATTAAAAAAGCCAACAAAAATGAAAGGTATTTATTAACCGAAACTATTACCATCAAACCTTCACCCTGGGTGATTAATAAAAACCCGGCTGCAATTTTAAAAACAAACAGGTAAGCAAAAACAACGCCGGCAGCAAAAAGAACAATGCCAATAGGAAGAATTAAATAGGCCCATTTGCGTTCATTATCATATAACGCCGG
>CAYMGK010000275.1:296-1942 GCA_964389965.1 uncultured Clostridia bacterium
CCATACTTGCCAAAATGTTATGGGAAAAGCAATAATAAAGCCCGCAATAAAACATATTTTTATTTTGGTAAAAAAAGCCTCCGTTACAGTTATGGCTACTAACGGTAAATTAAGTTCTGTCATGTGAGAAGTTGCCCAGTTAAACAGTTGCTCGCTAAAGAATGTAAATATAATTATACTTGTTATCAATGTTGCTATAAAGGATACGATAACAACGCGGCGTAAATCCCCGAAATGACCACCCAAGGTCATATGACTTTTCTCACCTGGCGACAATTATCAACTCTCCTTTCAACAAGACAGGTTTAACTTCCCTTTTCATTCTCCCCTTTTGCGTCCGCTTCAGTTTCAGTGATGTCTATTTGATTCTGGATTTCCCTGCTAGCTTTCTGGAATTCACGCAATGCCCGCCCAAGGCCGGCCCCCAGTTCAGGGAGTTTACCCGGTCCAAAAATTACCAAAGCAATTATCAAGATTATAATTAGTTCCGTAGGACCTATGCCAAACAAATTAATCTCCTCCTTGTATACCTGTTTTTATTCACACCATTTCCTGCCTTACAACTCAAGCTATTCAAATACATAAATCCTTCGGCAAGACTTTTCCCCCTTTGTTACTTGCCTCCCACCAGCTAGGGCTAATAAACCTACAACCTTCCGGGTCATTAAAGCCCTCTCGATTTTTTGCAAACAAAATTGTGCTATCTTGGAAATAGTCCCGTTCCCATTTAGGGATCAGCGAATCAAAAAAAGAATGTTTATCTGCTATTTGTGGCTCTTGCAACAAAATAACAATTGTCAATTCCCTTCCTAAAATAAATTCATCGAGTTTATAAGCTATTGATTCCTGAGCATTGATATATCCTATTTTCCCCGGTGTGTTTTTAATTGTAACAAGGGACGGAGGAGTACCCATGACAGAACAAACCGCCCTTACCAAGCAATCCAAATAGTCCCAGGACAAAGACCAACCAGGAATATTTTTATCTGTACCCCCTTTTTCAATTAAACACTTCTTATCCCCTGCGGGCGTTGCTATTACCAATTCTTTTTCCCTATATTCGACCCAGTTATCTTGTGAACGCAAAGAAAAAAAAGCTACCTGATCATGCCAAATGATATCCAAATGGCCAATATAAAAATTATAATCGCCCAGGTTTTTCCTTGAGGCCGAATCAGGGCAACCATCCTTAAAGTTATAATTAAGCCTCAACATTTGTTCCAAGAGGGAAAAGCTCTCGAAAAGCTTTTCTTCCAAGCAAGGAAAATACCTTATTAAAAACATAGTCTTAAAGTAATTATCCTTTTGTTCATAATTAAGCAACTCGAGTTCATAAACTCCTTGTTTGTGGGATAACCAAAAATACCATCCTTGCCCTTCTTCAAAAAATTGGCTTATTCCCCTGAAACCAATAAAGCTTCGCAACTGCTCGTTAAGCATTGAATACCAAAATATGTTTCTTAATTTATCGCATACGGGATTCTGGATAGTCATTTGCTTCACCTTCTGGATTTAAATTAACTCCATGTTGGAAATGTTTGAGGCTGGGGCGAAAACTGAAACCCAGGCAAGCCCCAGCCCTATAGGCTATTCCACTGTTTTACGGAAATTCTATGACATCCCCGTTGCCCAAAAAGTCCTTAGTT
>CAYMGK010000276.1:0-1938 GCA_964389965.1 uncultured Clostridia bacterium
TTAGGCAGCAAAATATAGTTGCTAAAGTGAAATCAAAGTTATCATAGAGAAAATAAGAATATCTTGACAATATTCAATCAAAGGAGGTATAGTGAGTAATAACACAGGGGAACTAACAGACGGGGGAGAGGATACAGCATGTCTAAAAAGGAGATTAAATCCAGCAGGGGATTATATAAGATTCTTCGAGCAACAGTTGGAAAATATTTTAATTTTTTTTATGGTGTACAATTTGATGGACAGGGAATTGAAGGTATTAGACCACCTTATTTGATTCTCCCGAACCACACAAATTTCTGGGATCCTTTCTTGTTGGCAGCTAACATTTCGGAGCCAATATACTATGTGGCCTCTGATCAATATTTTAGGAATCCTATCCTTCGGGGATTTCTCAAAATGATGGGCACCATCCCCAAAACGAAATTTTTTTCAGATATTAGTACGGTTAAACACATCTTGAAGATCAAAAAAAGAGGTGGGATCATCGGCATTTTTCCTGAGGGGGCACGAAATTGGGATGGCAGAACCATGGAACTTGTCTATCCTACGGCAAAGCTTATAAAAAGCTTAAAAATTCCTGTGGTAACTGTACTGGCAAAAGGAGCTTATTTATCTCTACCACGTTGGACATCAAAATCTCGAAGAGGAAAAGTGTTTATCTACACAAAAAAGCTTATGGAATCTTCTGAGATTGCACGATTGTCTGTAGATGATATTCATAAGAAACTTACAGAGGGCCTAGCATATGATGAGTATACCTGGCAACGGCAACATAGAATTCCTTTTAAAGGGACAAAGCTTGCTGAAAATCTGGAACTTTTACTCTTTGTTTGTCCTCACTGCAAATCAATGGATACATTAAAGTCATCCGGAAGTCTTTTTAGCTGTGCAGATTGTGGCTATTCTGTAGAAATGGATGAGTACGGATTTTTTAATACACAAAACAAAATACTTTATTTTGATAACCCTGCAGATTGGAATGCTTGGGGACTTCAATATCTGAAGGAATCCATAGATAGATATCAGAAGGAAGATGGCCATAAGCCCTTTATGGAACAAAACAAAGTAATTTTATGGAAAGGGGGACGTAGATCTACTTCCCTTAAAAAAATTCGTGTAGGGCAGATTTCATTGTATAAAGATAGAATGGTTTTTTCTAGCCTTTTAGGAGATACTATCATATTTCCTATTGATAGACTGCAAGGAGTGAATGTGCATTTAAACAACAAGCTAGAGCTATATCATGGCAATATTTTATACCGGTTTGTTTTCAAAAGGAGCACGGTTTCCGCTTACAAGTGGGTTATGGCACTAAACATGCTAAATAAGGCAAAGCATATCAGACATTAAACTAAAAAGGAGATATCCAGAGATAATTCAAGAATATCAGGAAGGTGGAGTTGATATTGGAAACAGAATGGGCTTATGTTTTAGATTTTGCGTTCTTATCTTTATTTCTAGCTATTGCAACTTACTTGAAGCAATACTTTCGATTTTTCAGGAAATTTTTAATTCCCAACGCTATGATCGCAGGGTTTATTGGAATCTTGGTGGGCCCAGAAATTCTGGGTTGGGTGGACATAAGCAGTGAACGATTAGGAAATATCATCTACCACCTAATGTCCTTCGGTTTTATTGCATTGGCCCTTAAAGACCGGAACAGAGAAAAAAACCATGATGTGGCAGATACAGGGGCATTCATAGTATCTACCTATTTAATTCAAGGGTTACTGGGTTTTGCTCTAACCCTTTTTATGGCTTATACTTTGTATCCAAATCTTTTTCCGGCCATGGGTTTGATATTGCCATTAGGGTATGGACAAGGCCCTGGACAAGCATATAACATTGGAAGTGCTTGGGAAGCTAAGGGGTTCCTCTATGGAGGAAATGTAGGACTTTTTATTGCTACCATGGGATTTTTATGGGCTTGCATAGGGG
>CAYMGK010000277.1:0-1935 GCA_964389965.1 uncultured Clostridia bacterium
TATATATTAATTATGTTAAAATTAGTTAATGTTAGGAGAATCAAAATGAACAATGATATGGATATTAGTGTAAATATAGCAGGCATATCTATGAAAAACCCTGTTATGGTGGCATCTGGGACATTTGGCTTTGGAGGCGAATATAGCGACTTCTATGATATGGACAAATTAGGAGCAATTGTGACAAATGGCCTTACACTACTGCCGAGCAAAGGCAATCCCCCACCTAGAATCCATGAAACCCCGGCAGGTGTCCTAAACTCCATTGGCCTTGAAAACCCCGGCATTGACAAGTTCATTCAGATGGAATGGCCCGGACTTTCCAAACTTTCCACCCCAGTCATTGCCAATATCTCAGGTGATACAGTCGAAAATTATCATAAGGCGGCAAAAAAGCTATCCCAGCTTGAAAACCTGGCAGGTATGGAAGTGAATATATCCTGTCCCAATGTGGAAAAAGGCGGGATGGCATTTGGCCAAGAGCCGGAAAGTGCCTTTCAAGTGATAAAAGCCGTCAGAGAAGCCACACACCTGCCCATAATAGCAAAACTTTCTCCAAATGTGACAAATATCCAGGCAATGGCCAGATCAGTGGTATCCGCCGGAGCAGATGGGATTTCTCTCATAAATACACTTCGGGGAATGGCCATAGATATTGACACAAGGCGGCCCGTATTTCACCGCACCTTTGCGGGCCTTTCAGGCCCCGCAGTAAAGCCAGTGGCCCTGCGCATGGTCTGGGAAGTGTACGAAACTGTGAAAGTGCCCATAATAGGTATGGGTGGTATTATGACATGGCAGGATGCAGTCGAATTCATCCTAGCCGGTGCCGCAGCCGTAGCCATAGGTACCGCCAATTTTATAAACCCCATGACCCCTGTAGAAATAATAAAAGGTCTTAAAACATATTTAAAAGGGCAAAAACTTCATAAACTAATTGGTGCCGCACATCACTGAATATTTTATTCCAGTATGAGGCCCCCCCAATGTAAAACTTACGGCAGACCAACCCTTTAGGCAAAAATATCTTCGGCCCTATGCCCAAATCACAGAATAACAGGCCCGGCTTTAGGGGGAGATGGCACAAGTTTTACTGAAGGGACCCTCGAAATCATACTTTTATTAAAAAAGGAGGGATTTTCTTGCAATACGATTATAGAAAAGTCATTATAGCACTAGACACACCGCATGAAGAAAAGGCCTTGGAAACAGTACACCTTTTGAAAGACAAAATATCCATTTTCAAAGTGGGCCTTGAACTCTTTTGCTCAAATGGCCCGCAAATCATAGAAAAGATAAATGCCCAAGGTTGTAAAGTCTTTCTCGATTTAAAATTCCACGATATACCGAACACCGTTGCAGGTGCCGTCAAAGCCGCACTTAAGACAAATGCCCATATGTTCAATGTACACGCATCAGGTGGTCGGAAGATGCTTACAAAGGTCCAAGAGATCATAGAAGAATCAGCCCCGCAGAAAAAGCCCATTTCCCTTGCCGTGACAGTCCTTACGAGCCTTGACAGCAGTGACTTAAACGACATAAATATATCCAAGTCACCACTTGAGCAGGTAAGGGCACTGGCGCTGCTTACCAAAGAATGTGGTCTTGATGGAGTTGTGGCATCACCTAGGGAAGTATCCACCATCAGAGAAGCAGTTGGGGAGGATTTCATCATTGTCACACCAGGTGTAAGACCCACTTGGGCCCTAGCCGGTGACCAAAAACGCATCATGACACCTGCACAGGCCCTTGATGCCGGTGCAAGCTACATAGTTGTAGGCCGGCCTGTCACCGCCGCCTCTGACCCTGTAAATGCCCTGGCAAGACTATTTTCCCATGATTAAAAAATAACAATCCCAGAAGACACCTTGGCGAGACTATCCAATGATGCCTAAGATATGTGGAGCCTTCTGCAATTATTTTGATATATAATAA
>CAYMGK010000278.1:0-855 GCA_964389965.1 uncultured Clostridia bacterium
GATAAACAAAAGACAGATTCGGCTTTCCGGCAAGCACAAATCAAGATTGCGAATAGCCAAGCGGAACTTGGCACTTATAAAGAGATGATTGCCACGGCAAATTCATGAACAGATTTTTAAAAATAAATTCGCATGTGGCATTTTTTTGAATTATGGTACATATTTTTGCCAATCGTAGATTGCCGACAGTGTTTTTATATTTAGACAACACTAAAACCAGCCATCCCTACATAAGGTAATGCCTCGTAAAAGTGTTATCTATCAATGTCTTATTTTAACAAAATCTACCTTTGGACTATATATCTGTGTTTTTAAGGACCATGTTGTCACCAACTACACTATTAACAATAAACCTCTTGCCTGTTGTAAAATAAAAGCATCCTCTTGACTAACTTAAAAGCTTATTGATCATTTGTGTCCTATATTCTATATTCAATCCTGCAAGGAATCTGCGCTTGTTTACGGATTTTTTAGGTTGGAATTCTTTATCGCTGCGAAGAGTATTTAAGACCATCCTTTTAATTACTGCCATATTTTGAGGGGCAACATCCTTGCGAGTTGTATTAGCATCATCTCTAAAGGTTACATCTAGACTCCAATGCACAGCTTCAATACCCCAGTGTTCCCGTGCAGATTTAGCGTATTGCTTAACATTATCAATGCTTCCGATATGAAATTGAGTCTCTTCTGAGGTAATTCCCTTTTCTGTAACTCTCCTTGTAACCATGCCAATTCCAGTAAGACCATACCAATCTTTTTTGGCATCTACCATCCATTCAATATCGGTAGAATATGTATAGAACCGTTCTTCGATCCTACCATGCCCTTTTTCTATAGTTTCATATGTACCTATTT
>CAYMGK010000278.1:865-1919 GCA_964389965.1 uncultured Clostridia bacterium
TTCGCTAATGAAGGAAAAAGTCCTTTAAAATTTACGTTTTTGTTACACAAAATATATATTTTGTTATTAAATTAGTAAAGACGCTTGTTGAGAACTTTTGACTGTCGAGTATGTACCTATTTTCTCGTTGCTGGGATCATCTAACTGGATTTTAAAAGCTTCTCCTTCAAAATAATCTTTGACTTCTTGATGAATTGTTCCTTGGTTACCTTTCAAGCTAATAAGATAATCTGCATCTTTCTCCATGATTTTTCTAACAATGTCTTTTTGACAAGCCATCGCATCGGCGGTAACAACGCAGCCTTTTAGATAAAGTAGATCCAATAGTTCTGGAATAGCGGTTATTTCATTGCTTTTCTCATCGGTTTTCACTTGGCCAAGAACCAGATTATTAGCACTACACCACGCACTTACAATATGTGTTACTCTATCTCCATCGCGTGATCCTCGCATAGTTTTACCATCTAATGCGATAGTATCTCCGCCTTCGGCAGATAATACGGTCACGCTTTTCATCCAACTACTAAAGGTCCTTTCAAACTGCTTTGGATCAATCATGCTTAATATTCTTCTTAAAGTGGGAATTGAAGGAACCCCATTCTCAAGAGAGATATATTTAGAAAGCCATTCCAATTGTTCTTCCTGTTCTAACCAGATACTGAACTCGGCAAGTTCATTGCAGCCGCTTAAAAACCCGCTAACAAGAATAAACATAATATCGGCGAGTTTATGTTGGACTTTCCCTTGCTGCCTTTTATCGCATAATACACCAAAAACTTCAAAAAAGGTACCTTCATATCGAGTGCTCATTAGTATTCCCCCATTTTTCATACTTCTGAGCAACAGCATAACATGCTTTAACGCAGATGTCCAGGGGTTTTCGCTCTTACTGCAAAATAATTTTAACCCTTAAATTATATTTAGGGATTCAAGGATATTCCTTAAATGGTTGATTTCTGAATTATCTGTTCATGATTTAGCCGTGGCTCGAAAGGGGTAGAACGATGGTTCGAAAACTTTTTTTACTTACCTTATTAGTTGTTTTTTTAAACTT
>CAYMGK010000279.1:0-1906 GCA_964389965.1 uncultured Clostridia bacterium
TTCTAATGTCCATCAAGACTAAAAATATGTGATAGTCATGATATAGATTTAGTCTTGATGGACATTAGAATGCCGATGTCCGATGGAGTGCAAGGCACTCAATTAATTAAGGAGAAGCATTCCAAAACCAAGGTATTGATTTTGGAATGCAGAATACATTCAAGACGCCTTAAAAATGGGTGCGTCGGGTTATTTACTCAAGGACAGTTCACCTCAGTTAATTTATGAAGGAATAAAAGCGGCCGTTTCAGGTAATATTGTAATACATCCAAAGGTTGCCCATAATATTTTAAACTATTCGCTCCAGGGGGGAAATGCCGCGGACTTTTGCACCGAACACGGACTAACCGCTAAAGAATGTACATTGATTAAATTAATCGCAACGGGTTTATCTAATCGCGAAATAGCAGAAAAGCTTTATTTATCTGAAGGAACCATAAAGAACTATGTAAGCACTATTTTAACTAAGTTGAATTTGAGAGATCGGACCCAACTCGTTGTCCTTGCATATAAAAGTGGTATCGTTAGGTAAATTGGATAATTTTTGAAATAACTTTGTGAAGTTTATATGAACTTTAGGCTTTGTTGCAGGCTTTAGTGTACGGGGCTTGAAGTATTTGCATATCGTGGAGGTAAATTTTGTAGGACAATAAAAATTGCAGGGGCGTGATAAATGTGAAACGATGTTTTCCTCTGGTTGCTCTAGTGCTCTGCGTGCTTTTATTTCAGCCGGTAATTGGAAAGCGGGCCGTGGGGGCCACAAGTACCTATGTGTCTTATAATAACGAAAAATATGGATTCTCACTCAAATATCCAATAGACTGGGTTTTACACGAAGGTTACATGGGGACAATATTTATTGCTTTATCGCCATTCGAAGATGGCAATGATTTATTTCAGGAAAATATAAATGTTATCACTGAGGATCTACAGGGGTATGAATTCACAATTGAAGAGTATCTAGAATTTACATTATCTGAATTACAGGATATGGTTGATAACCTCAAAGTGATCAGTCGCGGAAAACGTCATATTGCCGGCCAACAAGGTAAAGTTATTGTTTTTTCAGGTGAACAATCTGGATTCGGATTTCAATGGATGCAGCTTTTCTTTATCTCCGGAACCAACATTTATGTGATTACGTATACTGCTCAAGAAAACAAATACGATAAACATTTACCAACCATAGAAAACATCATTAATTCTATAAAGTTCAACTAAAATTATAATATAGCAAAAGGTGACTTTAGTCACTACTTTTTGTTACTCTAGGCAATGGTTTTTTGACGTTAAGGAACATATACTTAGACTTGAAATCATTATTTATGCAGATGGGGGTTATATCGTGGAAAAGATAGTAAAGGAACCAAAAGTATCACGGGCAGCCTCATTGTTTTTTATTGCCCTTTTAGGATTGGTTTTAATAGGTGGTCCGGTGCAATACTTTTTTGAACTATGGGGTCTGGCCATCACAGAATTTCTACTCATTTTTATTGCCGTATTATTTATTAAAACCCGAAAGTGGGATTTAAAAGAAGTATTTCCCATGAGAAGACCTAAATTACGGCAGCTTTTGGCTGTGCTAGTGTCCTGGTGGGGAACACTTTTAGGCATGCTTTTAATTAACCAGATCATTATGTACTTTTTCCCTGTGGCCATGGCGCAAACCGAAGGAGGTCTCACCGATCTCTTTAAAACCCTCCCATTACCTTTGTCTTTGTTTATCGTGGCGGTTCTACCTGCTATAGGTGAGGAGATCCTCTTTAGAGGTGCCATTCAATACAATTTTAAGGACAAAAATAAATGGGCTACGGTTTTATGTGTTGGTTTACTCTTTGGACTTTTTCACCTTGATCCCACTAGAATTCTAGGCACTGCTCTTTTAGGTATGGTGAAAAAGTCCAAA
>CAYMGK010000280.1:0-1902 GCA_964389965.1 uncultured Clostridia bacterium
TTGTGGAGCAAAAGGCAATTAGGCAGATCTTGCAGGAACAAGTTGCCACTAAAACTCATAAACATGCTTACCTATTCACGGGTGGGGCAGGCACAGGCAAAACAACCTGTGCCCGAATCCTTGCCAACGAAATAAATGCGGGAAAAGGAAAGCCGATCGAGATAGATGCCGCCTCAAATAATGGCGTAGATGACGTTCGGGAGATTATAAATGACGCCAAGTTTAAGGCTTTAGACGCTGAATATAAGGTTTATATATTGGATGAATGTTTTTATAAAAATACGCCCATCTTATTAGCTGATGGAAGCAGTTTGCCTATATCAGATATAGAAATAGGAACAGAGATTAAAAATATGATTGGAACCGGGATAGTTAAAAATGTATTTAAGAACTTGATTCCTTTAGAAAGATTATGTATAATAAATTTGACAGATGCTTCACAGATCCTTACGACTAAGGATCATTTATTCTTCACAGACAGTGGGTGGGTAGAGGCTTCTAAATTAACTAGAGAGGACATGATCTATGAAGGAATTACAATGCACGATATGCAAAAAGCAATTTACAAACAGGACCTATCGGAAGACATGCTCCGAAGTATGTATGAGGAAACAGATAGCGAAAACAGAAAAAGAAACAATGCAGACAAAGAGGGGAATGTTGCAAAGGCAGGAGAGTTCAGAACGAATGAAGGCAAGCAATCCCATGCACAAAAAGGAAACCATACAAAAAATGATAGCAACAAAAACCCGCAACGGAACATTAAATCAACCATTCAAAATGAGGGGAGGCAATGGAACCTACACGATTCCACAGCTGAGGTTGTTTCAAGCACTCCCAAAGCAATGGGTATTAGAGTACGCAATTCCTACAAAAGTCCCGAGGGGGCATGGATACCCAACATCATACAAAGTAGACCTTGCCTTACCAGAGAAAATGATTGCGATAGAGGTGGATGGGAAAGCACACAATTGGAAAAAGAATATATTAAAAGATATAAAGAAAACGGAATTACTAGAAACGTTAGGGTGGCAAGTGTTGAGGTTTACGAACGAGGAAATAATGAACAATGTTTCTCAAGTTATATTGGAGATACAGAAAAGTCTACTGGACTAATTGAAATGTTTGATTTAGAAGTCAGTAATCACTCTTCGTATTTTGCTAACAACCTATTAGTGCATAACTGCCATATGTTCAGTGCAGGGGCATGGAACGCCATGCTGAAATTGATCGAAGAACCTCCCGCGAAAACAATCTTTATATTTTGTACAACAGATCCACAAAAGATACCCGCAACCATCCTTTCTAGGGTGCAGAGGTATGATTTCCAGAGAATCACCTACCATGGCATATTAAATCAACTCATTTACATCATGGAGGATGGAGAAGGGCGGCAATATGAAAGGACTGCTTTGGAATACATAGCCAAGTTAGCAGAAGGTGGCATGAGGGACGCCATAACCATGCTAGACAAGTGCCTAAGTTTTTCTGATGTGTTAACACTTAAAGGAGTAGTTGAAGCTCTTGGTACGATTGATTACGATACCATGTTTGAAATTCTGGGATTCCTTTTAGAGCATAGAACTGCCCCACTGTTGGCTAAGATTGATACCATTCACAAGTCAGGGGTAGACCTCAAGCAGTTTATGAAGCAATTTGGATGGTTTGTCTTAGACGTATGCAAGTACCAGAAATTGGGCAATTTTGAATACTTACAGATTCCTGAAATTTATGAGTGGCAGATGAAGCAGCTGATGGAATTTCAAGAGGGCGATCCTTTAGAAATATTGCATAAAGTATTGGAAGTGAATAATCTGATTAAATGGGAGGCTAATGCTAAAGCATTAATTGAAGCTAGTTTTATCCTACATTGTGAGGGGGTTGGGGGGTGATAGGCCAGAA
>CAYMGK010000281.1:0-1890 GCA_964389965.1 uncultured Clostridia bacterium
ACAGAATCCACGTAGTTTGTTTATTGAGACAGAACTATATTTGGAATAAGCAAACAGGCCAGACTAAAAGTGCTCAAAGTCCATAAAATTAGTTTTTTATTGTCCACCGGAAAACAGTATGATATAAAGAATATGGTAAACCAATGGGATATAGTGATTGTAAGATTATTTAAGGTAGGTGATAAATGCCAGATACTAGGGTACTATTGTAATATGCCCTCTTCCATAAAGCTAGATGTAATGAGTTTAGTAAATAAATATATGTCAGATTATCGGCGAAAGCATAAAATTTGGACCATAAAACAATTTTTAAAAGATAATTCCTTAAAAATCGCTATTATTCCGGAAAAACTGAATAATGCTCATAAAGTACCAAAACAAGAAGATGATGTCAAACGGTTGCTTATAAAGAATATGGGTGATTTTTATTCTAAAATTCAGCTTAGAGAAGCTATATATTTACGGAATGATTTTTCAAAGTACAACAAGAAATATATCAGCAAACCTGAAAAGTGGGCAGCAGCAATTGAATACTTAGTAAGTCGCTTAGATCTGCGTGACATTACAAAAGAGACAATAGCGGAAAAATATGGCGTATCTCTTCGAATTGTTATATCAAGATCGAATATAATCGATAGTGCGTTAACTATAAGATTTCAATTAGTGTTAGCCTACCTTCTAAGACTACGATGGAGAATTTTGGCGCTATCATTTGTCATTAAAATAGAAAATACCTTCTGGTAGAACATAGCCAGGAGGTATTTTTATTATGTTGAAAACCAAGGAAAACATGAGGGTGGTATCTATTGTTCGTTATTTTTTGCGGTTTTTTCGTTCCTGAGCCATATCAAGAATTTGATATATTTTTTAACATATATTATTTCATCCTTATTGAGCTTGGATATTAGAGGGATAAGAGATTCAACAGCATTTTGATTATACTGGTCATCCATACCAAAAAACAACCAATCGGCACTAATATCAAACTGTTTTACGATTCTAGATATAGCGATAGCACCGGGTAAAGATCTTCCCCGTTCCCAATCGCCTACATTGCCCTGAGAAGAGCCAATTAATTTAGCAAAATCCCTTTGAGTCAAGTTGTGTTTTTTTCTAAGGAGTTTAAGTCTATCAATAAATCCTTCCAAATAAAGGCACCCCCAGCCAAAAAATATCGAAATAACGATAAAATAATCGAAATTACTATTGACAAGAATCTGATATACGATTATAATAGTAAATGTAATTACAATAATGGCTTATCAAATAAATAAGATGAGCCTGCTTAATTCTAACGTTTGTATTACTAAATAAAGTTGATTCTGTTGCAGAAAAAATTCCGCAGTAATACCCTGCCTTGTACACCTTTAAAATGCCTAGGAAAGTACAAACTTCCCATTAATTTGAGACTTGCCTCACTGTAATAAGAACCTTTTAAGTCTTTTTAAAGCTTTGCAAAGCTCTTAATAAAAAGTAAAGACAATAAAATCTTTTAGGTAATTAAATTATATCAATAAGCGATATCAAAAACAAGCTTAGTGAAGGTATTACTGCGGAAGACATTAAAGCTGGTATTTTGTATGAGCTTAAAAAATATTCAAGGAGGAAGTCGTAATGACCAAATTTAAAGTTTCGTAAGTAGCCCCGCCAATGATTACGTCTTTTACAAAATCGGGTGATATTGAGAAAAAGCATTGCGAGAGGTTGTAGATTTTGAAGTAAAACATAATGATGGGATTTTCCCGTTGGGTACATACGGTTCCGGTCCGCTTATGGACATTAAAGGTAGGAAAAGGACCGCAGAAATGATAATCGATCAAGTGAATGGACGAATACCTGTTATTGTTCATGTCGGGGCAGTATCAACATAGGATGGCCGTTGATTTAGCA
>CAYMGK010000282.1:0-1881 GCA_964389965.1 uncultured Clostridia bacterium
AGTGGATCTACCTAAATCACAAATAAGTGAAATCAATCAATTACTTAAAGACTTGAAAATTGATATTAGACTTTAATTTCCAAAAAAAACCAGGGATATCCGGACAATGGATTGGAATAATCAACCATTTGTTTAGAAAAAGATATTTACCTGTAAGAATTTAGGAGGTGTGTGATGAAACATCATAAAAACAAGCCGGATTTTGAATTTGTAGTTGAACCTATTGAATTTGACAAATACACAGGGCGCGAGTTACTTCAATATTGTTTAGGAGCAACTCTATACACGCCAGGCACACGAAATATTGTAAGGGGAATTATAAACAAAAGATGGCCGGAATTAACCAGTATGGTTATGTGCTTTGAAGATGCTATTCCAGAAAAGGATCTTGCAAAGGCTGAAAACAATGTTTTAAAGACCCTTGAAAAAATGAAAAAAGCCATAGATGATGGAACCATATCTAAGAATGATATACCCCTATTTATCTTGAGAGTCAGGAACCTGGAGCAGTTTGTAGATTTTTCAAAAAGGCTTACTAAAGAACATATCAGCTTAATAACCGCTTTTAATTTTCCCAAATTTACTTCCGAAAATGGGCAGGATTATTTTAAACACCTGGAATATTTGAATAAAATCCATGAGGACATTATTTATGGTATGCCTATTTTGGAAAGTCCATCAATTGCCTATAAAGAGACCCGCCTTGAGGAACTGCTGAACATCAGAGACATATTATTGAAATATAAGAACCTTATTCTAAATGTCAGAGTGGGCGCTACGGACATGTCCTCTTGCTTTGGAGTAAGGAGAGGAATCGACTACTCCATATATGATATTATGACAGTTAGAGAATGTCTGTCAGATATTCTAAATGTACTGAGCAGATATGGCACTGATTTTGTAGTTTCTGCACCGGTATGGGAGTATTTTCTTATTGACAGAAGTAAAAAGTTTGAAAACCTCCCTATTTTTGATATTCACACATCTCTTTTAACACGGCACAAATTAATTAACGCCGCAATTGATGGACTTTTAAGAGAGATTATCTTAGACAAAGCCAACGGGTTTATAGGAAAGACCGTTATCCACCCGACACATATTAAATACGTCAATGCTATGCATGCTGTTACTAAAGAGGAATACGAAGATGCTACTCAGATTCTTGAAGCACCTGGGGGAGTCTTCAAAAGTAGCAAGGCAAATAAAATGAATGAAGTTAATCCACATAGAAGCTGGTCACAGCGAATTGCGTGGCGGGCTAAAGCCTATGGAGTAGTGGAAAGTGAGACATGCTATCTAGAATTATTTTCCTAAAATACATGGCAAGAGGAAGAAGGTGCCGGCTTGAAAGCAATAGCAACCCCTATATCCAGCACAGTAGTAGATACCCTTGTGTTAGGTGATGTGATTACGATCTCCGGTTGTATTTATACAGGGCGAGATGCTGTACTTCCAAAAATAGTGGCTTTATTGAAAGAAGATGGACTGACTGAGTTAGGAATTGATTTGCAAGGTGTGGCGATTTTTCATACAGCAGTAAGCCCCGCAGGTGTGGGGCCTACATCTAGCAGCAAGCTCGAGATAGAGTCAAGTATAGCCGAGCTTTCAAAAGCCGGTGTTAAACTTCATCTTGGCAAAGGGACTCTAAAAAAAGACACCATAAAAGCCCTACAACAGTATAATTCTTTCTTTGCCACTGTACCACCGGTAACAGCTTTGCTGAACAGCCGGATCAAAGAGAAAAGGGTTGTTGCCTTTCCTGAAGAAGGTATGGAGGCCTTTCACTTGCTTTATGTGGAGAACTTTCCCGCAGTTGTATCAGCTATTCACGGGAAAGCAATTTTTGGAAACTAACTGTAAAGAGGTTAAAATATGCAGAGA
>CAYMGK010000283.1:0-1856 GCA_964389965.1 uncultured Clostridia bacterium
GCTGAAATTTTATCATTCTAACTGTTACTTAATCTATTTAAAGCTTCAATTTCACTTTCAACAAAAAATATATCATTCCCTTGATTACATTCATAAATAAAGGCATTTAGAGAATTACTCTCATGATTCGAAAAATCGCCTATAATTGCTAATTTCATTTTATAGTTTATTAGTTTTTGCAAAATATTTCCTGCGATTTTATTGCTGAGATGAAAGAACTCTTCTGTAAGATTATCTTTACTAATGATAAATTTATTTTCTCCTGTTTCATAAGCGATTGTCATAAACAAATCTAAAAATGACTGTTCATCTGATATTACAATCGACTCATCTTCAATTCGTACAACTTTGGTTTTATCTTTTGATTCCAATACTTTATGTTTCACTTAATTCTCTCGAAATTATTTTTTGCTATTCTAAATCCCAAATCATCGATTCTAAAATCCGGAAAGCTCTTTCTCCTTGAAGTGGCTCCACAAGCTCTCTTTTCGCTTGCAAAGCTCCCACCTCTAAAAATGCGATAGTTTCCATATCGTTCTTCATCATAGAAATCAAAACACCATTCCCAAACATTTCCAATCATATCAAAAAGCCCAAAACTATTTTCTTTTTTTGTCTTTACTTCATGCAATCTTCCATCAGAATTGTCTTCAAACCAAGCGATATCCTCAATATTATTGTATCGATATCCTTCACTATTTCCTCTACAAGCATATTGCCATTCTGCATCTTTTGGTAATCTAAACCCATTTTTTGAATCATCTACTGCAATTTCTTCTGAAACAGAATTGAATGTATAGCACTTTTCTAATGAAAGTTTTTCGGAAAGCAAGTTACAAAATTGAATTGCATCCATCCAACTGATATTTACAACCGGAAAATGTTTTGTTTGAATATCATAGTCAATATCCATAACATAATGATACAATTCATTTGTGACAGGTGTTTTTAACAATAAAAATGATTGAATCATCACTAATTCTTCTTTCACAATTTTTTCCTTTTTTGTTCCGGGAATAGACATTTTGTAATCTGAACTCATCCACTTGATTGGATCAACAAAATCTCTAATGAGCTCCTGACCTTCCGGAACGAAAACCATATTTTCTTTTAAATATCTCATCAAGTCCATTTTTCACACCTGTAAATTTAATTTTATTTATCTATTTTGATTAATATTATACCATTTTCAATGGCTTTTTCCCACTGTCAGATTTCCTACTTACCCTCAAGCATTCATCAGAACATACGGAAAAGTTGGATACAAAAATTATCTTTTTCTTTTATTATTTCTGTTCTGATTGCACTACCTTTAACAGTTTATCTTGAAATGTTTCTTTGCTGTTTTTATCAAAATATATTTCTGTAACAAAGGTCTTTCCATTTATCTTCTTTGTAAGAATGCCATCAGGCTTTTGATGTTGTTCTTTCTGTATTTCTTTAATATCTGTTTTCTCGTTTTCTGCCATATAGTTCCTCCTTTCGACTTGCACAAAAAAAGATTTCCTGTGATTATGAAACCTCTTTTGTTTGTTTGATATTTAGTTTTAAGTTACTCTTTGTAGTTTCTTTTTTGCTCTGTATTCTCTTGCTTTTAATTTCTCATACTCTCGGCACTTTTCAAGATTTTTCTCTCTGTATGCTTTTGAATACTCTCTATGATAGGCTCGTGATTTTTCTTTCTTTGCTTCTTCTATTTCTTCCCTCATCTGTATCATTTCTTGTTCTGTCGGCTCTATCTCTTTTGTGAGTTCATTTTCAAATCTGCCGATATAGTTAAAATAAACTTCAATACGCTGAACGGCATATTTTGCTCTTTTGACATCTCGCTCATGCACAACAATTTTATTGATAAA
>CAYMGK010000284.1:0-1847 GCA_964389965.1 uncultured Clostridia bacterium
GGTGTTGTTTTTGCTCGGCAAGGCTCAGGGCTTTAAATTCTTCCAAATGCTCGTCTTGCTTCTTTATATCCACATTGTAATTCAAAAAACTTTTGACTTTCATCTGCTCCCAAATCTGTAAAAGAGCTTCTGTGTCTTTGGCTTCTTCAATCTGCTCAATAAAAGTTTGGTTGTATTTTTTGAGTTCTAAATAAATAAATTCTCCGCCACCTTGCCAGTTTGCCGCTTTTGAAATGCCTCCTTGCTCGCCATTAATTACTTTTTTTAAGCGTTCAACTGCAACTGTTTCAATATAATTCATTTGCTCTATGCCAATGTATTGACGATTCATTTTATGAGCTACTGCTGCAGTTGTACCTGAACCTAAATGATAATCTAAAACTATATCATTTTCTTTGGTGGACATTTCTATGATTCTGTAAATTAGATGTTCTGCTTTTTTTGCATTAGAAAAACTAACATCTCCTTCAAGATATAGATTGTTTAACTTTAAATCATCCCAAACATCTCCTAATAAATTACCAATACTTTTCTCTCCAAATATTAATTGGATTTTTTTAGAAAGTTTTAAACCAAAACGTTTATTAAACACATAATATTCAGGGTTTTCTTCATAAATATAAATTCCATCATCAGAGTATTTTGAATTATTTTGAACCCTTTCATCATATTTCGTTTGGAAAATTTTTTCAGCGTTATCAACAATGAATTTATAAAATTTTTCATTCTTAATATCAAATGGTATTCCTAAAGAATCTATTTTTTCTTTTAACTTTATTACTTTACAATTTTTTAAATCTGAAATATCACCCTCAATAAATAAATCATAATATTTGTCATACTCCTCAAGCTTACTATACTGTGGATTAAAATTTATATCTTTTTTCTTGTAAACTAAAATATGTTCTTTAACTTTTAAAATTGTTTTTTTTGCATGTGTTGTTTTTATCCCATTAGGATTAATAGTTTTCATTATTATATCGTTGATGAAATTTTCTCTATCAAAAATTTCATCGCATAAAACTTTTAAATACGCTTGTTCATTATCATCACATTGGATAAAAATTACACCATCTTCTCTTAACAATTCTTTTGCTATTTGTAAACGATTTCTCATAAATGTTAACCAAGTAGAATGATTAAAGCTATCGTTGTATTTGAAACCATCATTACCCGTATTATAAGGAGGATCGATGTAAATTAATTTTACTTTTCCTGCAAATTCTTCTTTCAGCGTATGTAAGGCTAAAAGGTTGTTGCCTTTTATAATTAGATTGTCCGTAATGGTATCCTCAGATAAGCCACGTTTCCTGTTTAGCTCAGCATCACGCCTAAAGCCGTCAAAGGGGTGCTCTCCATCTTTGTCAATTCGTTTAGCATTGGTCAAAACTTTTGGTTCTAAAAGCTGTGTTATTTCGTCTTGTGCCAAAATTTCATTAAAGAAAATTTCTTCCCGTTTGTCTTCTTCACGGCTTTGTCCGCCTTCCAAAATGCAGTCCTTAAATGGCCACACTAAAGCCACTTCGTTACGTTGTTTCAGGTATTTGCCGTCAATGGTTAGTCCTACTTTGTTTTTGTATTGGGTGTAACTGTCGTTCAAGTAGTTTTTCTGTTCCAAAAACTGCACAAACAGGTTTTGGTTAAAAACCAACGTGCCTTTCACGTTTACAAAAAAATGCTCTTTCAGGTCTGCATTGTCGAGCAACAGTCCAATCAGTTCTTCATCAAAATTCTGTGCTTTATTCAGCACTACCCATTTTTTGAGTTCTCCGTTGTCTGTCACGAAGTTGGGTTCTTTCTTAAGTTGTTGCTCTAATGTTGTATATAATTTCATTTATCTTCTTTCA
>CAYMGK010000285.1:0-1832 GCA_964389965.1 uncultured Clostridia bacterium
GAAGTCGAGTAGCCCAAGGGGGTTTCACCCTCAGGCCCTCACAGAACCGGACGTGAACCTCTCAGCTCATCCGGCTCTTATTACCCAAAATCATGGCGATATTCCAACTTCCCAGTGGGCAAATATATTAGGGGTTTCTTTGTATATCCTTGTAAGATATCTGTACGCTTTGCCAGGCGCATGTTTATATCTTTTATATTTCCTTTGCGCCCATAACATTAGGTGATAGTTTATCTTCTCCAGTACCCCTGTGAGCTCTCTTTTGCCATATCGCCCGTAATAATTCAGCCATCCTCTTATTATAGGATTGAGCTGCTCTGCTAATTGCACTATACTTTTACCTGTTTTCCAAAGCAGCCTCCATTTTCTAATACTTTTTAGAATGTCCGACTTTGCTCTAAGGCTTATGGCCGGTATGAAGCTCGTGAATACTTGCCCATTTTTCCCTTTTGCCTTTCTTGGCTTAAACGTATATCCAAGAAATGTAAAGCTTATGTTGGCATACTCTTTGTTTCTGTTGGAATCTTTGCAGTAGGCGATTTTGGTTTTATCCTGATTCAGTTCCAATTCACATTCTTTGAGCCGCTTTGCCAGCATATCCTGTATATATCGCGCTTGTTTTTCCGATACACAGTGTATTAGAGCATCATCTGCGTATCTACACCATGGATTTGTTGGAAAGCCTTTACTTACCCATCTGTCAAAGCAGTAATGAAGAAATAAATTCGCAAGAACCGGACTAATTACCCCACCTTGGGGTGTTCCTTTGATTCTTTTGCTTTCTTCACCACTTATATTCTGCATCGGGGCCTTGAGCCACCTTTTTATGTAAAGGATTTCCCATGCAGTATCAGTGTGCTTTAACACGGCTTTCATTAAAAGTTCGTGGTTAATATTATCGAACAACCCTCTGATGTCAAATTCCAAAATCCAATCATATTTCCAACACCTTTTCCGGGTTATGTCAATAGCGTCGTGGGCTGATTTGCCGGGTCTATACCCATACGAATCATTGTAAAAGTACCTTTCAACTTTTGGTTCAAAGTTTATTTTTACAACCATCTGCGCTATCCTATCAGCAATAGTAGGAATCCCAAGCGTTCTTGTACCACCGCTTTTCTTGGGTATTTCTACCGCCTTTACCGCCGGTGGGAAATATGTTCCCGATGACATCCTGTTCCATAGTTTATACAGGTTGTTTTCGAGATCGGCTTCAAATCCTTTTATTGAGACCTCATCAATTCCTGCTGCACCTTTATTGCTCTTTATTGCTTTGTATGCCTCATACACTGTTCTTTTGGGAATATCGAAAGATTTTGCTTTGCTCATTAAGTTCCTCCCATTACCGGTTGACTCTCTGTTCAAAACAGGGTAATGCAGTTCCTTCACTCCACCCTCATTACAAGGGCTTCATCACTACTACAAACTACTCCGCCCCAGCATATTGCATCCGTATTTCACCCTCGTAAGTTCATTACTTGCAGTTTTTCCGTTAACATCAATATGCTGGTTCTCATGTTCCGTATCAGAGCCTGCATTAGGTTCATGTCACCTTTACCCCGGTCACCATTCAGGCAGTAAGCAGTTTTCCCCTGAGCTAATCCTATGGTTGCCAACCTCCATAGTTTTGATGACAACTGAGCTTTTCGAGGCGTCGTCAGTGATTCACTTTCGTTCATCTCCCTAATGCCCATCTGCTAAACTCATTGGTTTAGTTTTTCTTTGACGCTCAGCACCACTACTTTTGATAGAAGCACCTCAAAGTGATTTGGAATCTCCAACTGCATGGCGAATCCGAGGGGCCCGCCCTCATCTCTGATACAGCAAGACAC
>CAYMGK010000286.1:0-1832 GCA_964389965.1 uncultured Clostridia bacterium
GAGGCACCGACTGAACCCTAGTAATTACCCTCAGTGAAGGCGGTGCCTGCCAGACCTGGCTTAGGCCCGGCAATATGGGACGGAGTGACCGAAGGGAACGAAGCCGGGAACCCTGTTGTTATCTGAAGTCCCTTCTGCAAACAAATTCCGCAATACATTATATTCTAACGAAGATATGTTTCCCTAATTTAGTATTTACGTAAAATAAAAAAGGGTGCACATAAACTCACCCTTTTTTGTGATGCTTATGAAGAAGCCGCATCACTAAGCTTTTGTAAATTGTACAAACCTATAGCATCAATATTTTGGTAAGAAATACAGATGCCTTTGTAAGGTTTGCAATTTTTATATCGACCATTATAATAAAAAACCTTAGGCTTATCAATAAATTTAAAGATTTCGTTAATCTCTTTACTCACATTTAATGTGATTTTTACTTTTAAATCACCTCTTGAACATAAGTAGATACTTTCAATTCCTGAATCTAGTTTTTCTTTAAAACGTTTAATATATACACTGGAACCATGGGCATAATAAGTAAAATCATTAGCTATAAGGATAATTCCTGTCTTAAAATATGTTCCATTAAAGTCAAGTGGTGTTTCTTCACCTGACTCGCGATTTGCAATAGTATATAAAAACTGTAAAAATAATCTTGTTTCTTCTTGAAAATCTTCTTTTACTACCCCATGTGCGTATTTATTTCCAACATTAATATACTCACGTAGTAATATCTGAACAAACATACCACTATCATCAAGTCGTAATAATTCTTGAACTAGACGTTTGATCTCTGGTTCTTTTTCGGTTTCGAAAATAAAAATATTTTCAAGAAAATAATTCAAGCCCTTAGAATATGCAAGTGAAATTAGTTTTTTCGAAAGTACAAGACGGGAAGATTTCATTATATTCTTATCTATATGAAGCTTAATTGTAGGAAGTAGACCATGCGAAACATAATCAGTAATAGCGCATACAATATTTTGATTTCTTGTTCTATTATGATCCATACATACTACAACCCGATTATCATCAAAAAATGATTTTTTATCTGATTCCTTAACCCACTTTATTTTGATAGAATATGGAAGAACCTCATCTAATTCCTTATAAACTGACTTTGAAGCCTTAATAACTCTTCCTTGTAATTCATTCTCAATTGATTTTTTACTAATTTTACTGCTAAAATTTGCAAATAAGCGCTGTACCCATGATGCTAAAATTTGTAGGTTTTCTGGATATTTGATAATGAGATATAGCAAAAAAACAATTATAAACCAAGGTATTAAGAAACTTATATTAGAAAAATGAGAGTTAATAAAATCCCACCATTTTTTAATATTATCATAATCAGGCATCTACCTCCCCCCATTCCATCAATTTAATATAACAATTGTCCTTTTTGCAACAATAGTTTATTTCATTGTTTAGCGGAAATATACTCATTATATTATCTAGATTAATTATTTCCTCACAAAAATAACATTTAGCTTTACCACTTATTATTCGTTCATACTCGTCAATAGATTTTAAAAAATTTATTAAGTCGCTATCGTGAACTGCTTTTATCTCACCTTGCTTCATCAATGTTACCCCCAAAAAAGATTTGGTAATTATTTTCATTAAATTTACCATAGCATATATTCCTCCCATATTCAATAATGGATAGTAGAATATATGCCTATTTTTACCATTTATATTATGTTTTATGAGTTTTTTTCAGCTTTTTAAATCTCTTTTTAACCTGGACACTTAGTAATTCGCCTACATTTTAGGGATTTCAGATAACGTTTGGCATTGCCGACGTCGATGAGCCCTAGCGCGACCGCGCT
>CAYMGK010000287.1:0-338 GCA_964389965.1 uncultured Clostridia bacterium
AGAGAAAATAGTACTGACGATATGGCTGCCATTCCAGATGCAAAAGCGACGGACCCCTTTCCTTCCTCCAAAGTAGCCATTCTTTGTTCGAATAACTGTAACGTAGGATTGTTGCCCCGGGTATATATAAACCCCTGTTTCTCAAAATTCATGATACCCTCGGCATCTTTTACATCATCAAATGTGAAGGTAGATGTCATAAATATCGGGGGGTTTAGAGCATTGTGGGGGCTGCTGGTCTTAGTTCCTCCATGAATCGAAAGGGTATCAAAACCGTATTCTGTACCCAATGTTATTCCTCCAGTCCATAATTTTGGCCACTGACGCTGCTCAACAAA
>CAYMGK010000287.1:348-1814 GCA_964389965.1 uncultured Clostridia bacterium
CTTTGGACGAATAATAATGCCTTTCATAGAACCTGGTTTTTAGAAAGCGGTCTTACCTATAGATAGACAAGCAACATGAAATAAAATCGTATGCTTTTAGCAAAAAGCAACAGCAGCAGTGTTAAAATAGTGACAGTGGCTATTTTAACAGTATATTTGTTTTATCCCAGCACTGTCAATGTTAGTGGCGGGGAGGATAAGAATATCCCATCTAAATGCAATTCGTTCCTGATTAACTTAAATGTTACAAAAGCATACACTACCCCTTGAAAACAGCACTGCTCTTGGTTGCGCCTTTTACTGGTCCGTTATCATTAATTCGTGCAGAAACTGACCAAAGTTTTGACTAACCACCTAGAGGCCCAATACCGGTTGGTTTTAGTACGACTGCCAACTTATTCCCTCACGTGACTACGCTTCAGAGCTGGCCGGTAATCCTAAGTACGGCGTTTATTTTGGAGTTTAACCAGGTTGTGGTCTTTATTCAGGCAAACATGGCACTTGGACCGAACGCAATATGCTGTTATGGAATCATTTCTTTTATAAGCCCTCTTTACTTAACAGTTGAGGCAGGCAAAAGCGGTGGAATTGAAAGGTAGGAGTAAAAAGGTCTAACTTACGCGAAAGTGTACAGATATGTGAAGACTATTGTTTTCTTATCGAGGTGTGTAGTGTGTATTCCTTTTTTCAGATTTTGTGCAAATGCCTTTTTAAGTTAACTGGAGGTATAGAGGTTACGGGTCAAAACCGTGTCCCACAAAAGGGTCCTTTTGTTCTGGTAGCTAATCATCAAAGCTTAATCGATCCACTTGTACTTATGGCGTGCATCCCCCGGAAGATTACTTTTCTTGCAGCAGCTTATGTTTTTGAAATTCCCTTAATAGGTAGTGTTGTCAGGGCAGGTGGGGCTTTGCCGGTAAACAGTCCAAAGGGAGATTCTAAGAGTATAAAACAGTCTTTGTCACATCTTTCCAAAGGAGGAGTTATAGGAGTTTTCCCTGAAGGGGGAGTCAGCCTTGATGGTCAGCTAACCCCTTTTTTACCTGGGTGGGCTTATCTTGCCTTAAAAGCAGGCGTGCCAGCAATACCGGTAGCTATATCCGGTACACAGCACGTTTTACCAGTGGGCAAATATATTCCACGTTGTGGTAGAATTAGAATAAATATTGGAGAGCCATTTCCACAAAGGAATAAGTCAAAAATCAGTCGCAAAGATATGGAAGAATCGAATGAGAAAATGGCGAAAACAATTTCTCTGTTAATGAATTAACCCTCAGCAAAAACATGCCACTTTCATCTGCTATGCCTCACGGCTCAGGTATGCAAGCTCACTCCAGTTTTAGACGTATCAATTGCTTATCTTGGCTACTTCGCTAAAAACCGGAGCGTACTTGGGTGAACGCAGAAAAGATTGTCTTTACAAAAGGCTTATGAAGTAAATCAAAATCAGTGATTGGGCTGATCAA
>CAYMGK010000288.1:0-1795 GCA_964389965.1 uncultured Clostridia bacterium
CATAGGGAATAACCCTAAATCGGCTAGCCCATTGAGATTTGGCCACAAGTTCACTTATAGCGACTAGGTTTTTTTCCGGACCCCTTTTTATAATAGTTTTCAAATCTTCATTAAAAATGTTTTCAAGCACAGTAAGTTCTACAATTATAACAGGATAATTTGATACCGGGTCGAATAGATCGTTACCCGTATCAATTAGAGCGACAATATCCAAAGTCCTTTCATTTAGGATGATAGTTGTACAAGCCAACAACTTATCTTTTGCCAGTATATTGTATAATAAAGGCCATACATATTTTAATAATATAAAAGAAATAAGGGCGGAAATTAGTAATATCCACCAAGGTAATAAAATATCTTTAATTATAAGAGCATTCGTTAAAGGATTTTGGCCTAGATTTATTAAATAAAAAAATGCCAATACACATCCACCCATTATAAAAGAAATCAAGTAAAAAAAGCCTACGGTTTTTAAAAAACCTTTAAAACATAGCGGGTGAAAGCCTACAAAGATCATGGCCACGGGGATTAATATTTTTATGGGAATTGTTTGTAACATCATATATCTTTCCGAAATTGTCCCAATCAAAAATAAGCATCCAAGTAAGGAAGCTGATAATAGCCTGAGAAATATTGTTTTTAAACCTAAAACCAATGCAACAAAATATAATATAGTATAATTCATCAATAAATTGATTAATAACACAATATCAAAATATAAAACCATAAGCCCTCCTATTGAGAAGACCGATTTAGATAGATATTAGACCGATCTTTAATGATCTATATTCCTTGTATAAATCTATTATGATTATTTTAACACCTTATTTATCAAAATTATGTCAATTCATGTACATGAATAAAAAAACCCCTAGTTGAACTAAGGGTTTTTTTGTAGAAAAAGGCAAAGATATTAAAACACTTTTATCTTTTAAGATTTCTCCTTAAAAATGCGGGAATATCCAAATCTTCTTCCATGAAATGTCCTACTTCAAATTCTTCCATCTCCAAAGATTTTTCCCTTGTTTTATCAAAACCTGTAGCAATTACTGTAATCCTTATTTCGTCTTGGAGCTTTTCATCTATAACTGCACCAAATATTATATTTGCTTCAGGATCTGCCACTGCAGAAATAAGCTCTGCAGCTTCATTTACTTCAAGCAAACCAAGATTTGCCCCTCCCGTAATATTTAACAGTACTCCTTTTGCACCATCGATAGAGGTTTCCAGTAAAGGACTAGATATGGCCTGTTTTGCCGCATCAGCAGCTCGGCTTTCACCAGAGCCCTTACCTATTCCCATATGTGCAAGTCCGGTGCTCAACATTATTGTCTTAACATCTGCAAAATCAAGGTTAATTAAACCAGGTACAGCTATCAAATCTGAAATCCCTTGGACTCCCTGTTTAAGTACATCGTCGGCAAGCCTAAAAGCTTCAAGTATTGAAGTCTTTTTTTCTGCAATGGAAAGCAATCTGTCGTTGGGTATAGTAATCAAAGTATCAACATTACTTTTTATTTCCGTTATCCCTGTTTCAGCATTAGACTGACGCTTTTTGCCTTCAAAGGTAAAAGGTTTAGTAACAACACCTACCGTTAATATACCGAGATTCTTGGAAATTTCGGCAACAATCGGCCCCGCGCCGGTTCCTGTACCCCCTCCCATTCCGGCTGTGATAAAAACCATATCAGCACCTTTAAGGGTATCTTCAACAATATCTCTACTTTCTTCAGCTGCTTTTTTACCAATTTCGGGGTTAGCACCCGCACCAAGGCCTTTTGTGAGTTTCTCACCT
>CAYMGK010000289.1:0-1784 GCA_964389965.1 uncultured Clostridia bacterium
ATGCTAGACGAATATTTGAAAGATAAAGAGATACCGGAGGGGGATAATTAAATGCAAGACATTAAACTATACAACATTAAACAATTAAGCGAGATTTTACAGACTACAGCACAGACGATTAGAAACTATCTAAGAAATGGCCGGCTGAAAGGCCAGAAAATAGGGGGAAAATGGTTAGTAGCTGAAAAGGATTTAAAGGCATTTTTAAAACCAAAAGGGGAATAAAGGCATGAGAGAAGTACAACCGATTCGAGATAAAAACAAGATTAAGGAAATGAAAGACGCCCTACAGGAGCAAAACCACAGAAATTTTATTTTATTCGTCCTGGGGATCAATACCGGATTAAGAATAAGCGACTTATTACCCCTGAAGGTCCGGAATGTGAGAAACGTAACACATATAACGTTAACAGAACAAAAGACAGATAAGATTAAAAGGTTTTTAATCAACAGCCAGTTAAAGGAGGATATAGACAAATATATAGCCGGCATGGATAGCAACGATTATTTATTCAAGAGCCAAAGAGGGACCAACAGGCCCATTGACCGGGTGCAGGCATACAGAATATTAAATAAAGCAGCCAGGGAGGTAGGTTTGGCCAACATAGGTACACATACAATGCGAAAAACATTCGGGTACTGGCACTATCAGACATACAAAGATGTGGCCCTACTTCAAGAATTGTTTAATCATTCGTCCCCATCAGTTACATTGAGATATATCGGGATCACCCAGGACATGATGGATAAGACCATTAAAACCTTTTATTTATAGCAGGATTCAAGGCCTGCTATGTTTTTATGTAACAAAAGGGCTATTTTGTTGTGTATTGTTAAATGCTAGAGTGAATGAAGGTGAAGAAAGGTGAAGAAATGAGCTAAAAGAAGAATGATAACGAAAAACGGTCATTATATACTAAACTTGATATTGAAAAAAGTACGCACGTTAATATAGAATAGAAAATAGAAAGTAGGACATAAAAAAAGATTATGATATAATACAGATATAGCCAAAAAAAGAACAAGTCCTGCAGGTGCTACCAACACCGCAGGACCGTAAAGCAGTTATAAGGCCTCCACAAGACCTTAATATATTTTATTTATAGTATTAGTATAATATGAAAAGTATATACGGTCAATGACAAAATTTAGTTAAAAGGTGCCTTATAACAACAAGGGTTGTTTATATAGGTACCTTTTTTGTGTTTTTTACAAACGATTAGAACTCAATCCGTTTTATCCGATGAATTCGTGCTATAAAGAAGAGGAAGGAGGGGGATTTTATGGTACCAGTAAATTTGAGAATTGAACGAGTAAAGCGAAATTTAAGCCAAGCTAAGATGGCGAAAGACCTGGGAATTAACCGTTCATATGTAACCTTCATAGAGCTATACGGTGCAAAACCTGGGCCCAGCCTGGCAAAAAAACTTGAAAGATACTTTAATAAACCGATTGATTATTTATTGAAAAAAGTTGAGCTATAAAGGAGGACAAGCGAGATATGAAAACATCGGAAATATTAGCCTTATTAGATGGGGTTACCGGCGGGAATAATGGACAGTATCATGCCAGGTGTCCGGCCCATGATGATGAAAAACCCAGTTTAAGCATTAAGGAAACAGAGGACAGAACCCTAATAGATTGCAAGGCCGGTTGTAGCCCAAAAGAAGTGATGGCGGCCCTTGGATTGACTATGAGGGATTTATTTAAAAACAATAATTCAAGCTATGGGATAGGGGTTAGGCAGTCTAAGGGCGGAAACATAGAAAAGGTTTACCCTTATT
>CAYMGK010000290.1:0-1760 GCA_964389965.1 uncultured Clostridia bacterium
CAGCCCCACAAAATCCGGCTTTGCTGCCTTCACTTCTTCGATGAACCTGTCGGTGGAAACATCGATGCCGAGATCGGTCACTTCAAAACCAGCTGCCGACAACATCGATGCAACAATGCTTTTGCCGATATCGTGCATATCTCCTTCTACTGTACCGATGACAAATTTGCCGGCGCTTTTCCAGCTGCCTTCAGTCTTTTTCAGTTCGGGCAGCAGCAGATCCATCGCTGCCTTGGTCGCCTCACCCGCCGTGATCAGCTCCGGCAAAAAGAATTCCTCGGCTTCAAAGAGAGCCCCGGCCTTTTCAATTCCGGGTATACAGCCCTGATCCAAGATCTCCAGCGGCTCCTTCGCCTCGGCCAGCGCTTTTTTTACCAGAGCCACAGTTTTCTCCTCATCACCATCAAGTATCGCTTTCTTTATCTCTGCATACAACATAGCCAATCCTCCTTGTAGTGTTATCCAAACATCGCTTCGCACCGGTTATTGACTTAAAATATCCCGTCGTGCCTCTGACATCAGCCTTTCCATCTCTTTCAAAACATTCTCATCAAGGGACGGAACACTGTGTGAAGCAAGGATCTCTTTTGCCTTCTCCCTGGCCCTGTCGGTATAGCTGTCCGCGCCCGCATCGAGAATAAAACTGTCCTGCAGCCTTTTTGTCCAGAGCTCTTTTCTGAAATTCTGCACGGTATGTTTATGGGATAGAAAATGGCCGCCCGGTCCGATTTCATCGATCACCTCTACCGCCAGGGTGGCAGCATCGGCTGAAAAATGGCGCTGATATGCGGAGGCATGGGCATAAACCTCTGCATCCATGACCAGGCTTACCATCGAACCGCTGATCGAGTTGTCCCGCGAGCCCATCCAGGAAGAGAGATCCGTCCCGGTAGCCTGGCTGATCAGCACCCTGAGCACGTTGCGCTCAAAGGCGGTCAGATCGGCAGGCAGCTCCTCCGAGGAACCGTGGGCCACCATGCTGGGTAAACCGTAGTAACGGGCCATCTGAGCCAGAGCTGCGCCGGTAAGGGGATACTCCGGGGCATGGTAGTTTACCGCACCTGTTCTCATATCGGCCGGTCCCGAATCCGAAGCGTAAATCATAGGCGCTTCAGGATCGGCGCATTTTAAGATCACCAGCGTGGCCAGCTCCTCGGCATTGGCCATCACCAGGTTCCCAGCCAGCGTCGCCGGGGCCGTAGTCCCGCCTAACGCCATATTCATCGGTACCACCGGAACGCCCGCCTGCGCCAAGATCACCATCGCCTCCACCGTCTCCTTTTCAAAGGTCAGCGGCGATACCGGTGAAGCTACAGCGGAGAAGATGGGGTTAAGGCGCAGCTCCTTCTCTCCCCCGGCCACCGCAGCAGCCAGGCGCACCTGCCACTTCGCCGTTTTCCCCTCGGAGCAGGAGCACTGAACATGCTTCCTTATGCCCCGCAGCGATATATCGAGTGCGGACAGCTCTTCCAGCGGGGGGGGGCCGTCGGTGGGCATAGCGATAGGCCAGAAAAATTCCACAGCCTCCAGGTAGTCGGCAAGCAGGGCAAAATCCTGCAGGTCGCGACCGGTGGCGCTGCGTCTAGCGTCTGTCTCCAGATCGTGAACAAAAGGGGCATATCCGCTGGTGGTATTCAAGGTTTTTCCTGAAGGAACCTCCAGGCTGCAGGCGGGATCACGGGCGGCCAGGGTAAATTCCTTTCGGATTTTCCCGATTGCTTCTCCGATCATCTCCCGGGGCAACCGGACGATATTTCCGG
>CAYMGK010000291.1:0-1747 GCA_964389965.1 uncultured Clostridia bacterium
GGATCAGCGCACGGTTCATGCAGATGCGCTCCACCTGCTGCGGCAGATCCTTACAATCCGGATAGCGGCGGCGCAGCGCCTGCCCGTCGGGGGCGTCCGGTCGGAACAATGCGAGATACTTTCTGCCGGTATAAGCATACATGGCGATATACCCGCAGAGCTCCCACTCGGCTTCGCCGAAGGGCACCCGCATCCTGGCCAGACGGTCAGGGGCGGCCAAGGCAGACAAATACACGGCCCGCCCCTGCATGACCAGCCAGGCGCGAAAATCCATAAAGCGGTCATCGGAAGTGCCATAGTTGATGATAGAGGCCGCCGCACACAGCTTGGGTGTGTCGGCCAGCTGCATAAAGGCTTCCTGCAGCCGGTACCAGGCAAAGAATTCCCGGTCAGGCAGCTTGGTCAGTTCCCAAAACAGGGCCTCCATCATGGAGGCTTCATTCTGCGGGTCGGCCACCTGTTGGGCCCGTTCAATCAGGCTCCAGAAATCATCGGTATTCAAGAACATCCCTCCTTTTTGAATCGCTGCCGCAGGGCAGTAAAAAAGGCCCGCCCGGTGATGGGCAGGCCTTGTGCGGTTCTTTCTTCTTCAAATGCAAAACGTGCCTCCAGTTGTCGGGCAGTGTAGTCGCGGCGGAAAGGCTGCCAGGTATGGGCATCCATTTCCAGAAGCCGCTGCCAGAGATCCGGGCAGTGTTTACGAAGCTTCCGCAGTTCCGACAGCGGCTGCAAAGGACAGCACCAGCAGGAAACCCTGCGAAAGATATCGTACAGTCCACCCCAGTCGAAGCCGCGGGCATAGCAATAGTTGAGGCAGTCTGCTTCGGTCATTCCCCATTCCACCAACGGGTAGTGCAGGTCCTTGCAGCGATGTGCTTCATCCGCCGCAATGCCCACATACTGTACCAGATGATACTGCCTGCGAAGATCCCGCAGGTGCTTGTTGATGACGTGGGTTTTCAGACGCCCGGTACACCAGCGGCAGGAATGGGAAGGCCAGCTGAGGCCCCGGTCCGTGACCAGCTTGGCATCGGGGTTGGCTGTATACTCGTAGAAGTATTGCTCTGCTGTCAGCGGGGCTTTCAGACGGGTAATGGGCCGCCCGATGTAGCGTTCCAGCCTGGCCAGGTGATCATACATCTGCGGGAATTCCCAGCCTGTGTCACAGAACAGGATCTCATCGATGGGTCGGGCTTCCTCCAGAAGTCGAAGAAGCATCGCCGTCGAATCTTTTCCACCCGACAGCGACGCGATGGTATAGACAGGTTTCAGATTGTTGGGTTCCAACACCTCCTCGTATAATAAGTTTCAAAGTTAATAAATTCAGGTATCAGCAGGCTTTGAGGTGCCCGTGATACAATAGCTGTAGGACAGCAGGGTTAAGTTCTCCACCTAAAAGAAAAATGCCAGGGAAAACTCCCTGGCAGGATACAGATGGTAATTCAGCGCGTATGGCCGAAGAGATGGAAAGGCACTTTGGCCCGAAGCAGATTGGCAAGGGCCGCGTCGGCGGCGTCGGTGTAACCACCGCTGGCAATGCGCTGGTTGCGCAGGTCATTGAGGGCATTCCTTGCCAGCAGGTATTCGGCCTCCTCCAGACGCAGGCATCCGGGGTCTGTGGCATCGATGCGCAGGATCAGCTGGCCGATTTCGGCACAGGGTTTGCCACTGGCTTTTCTCTCCCGGTACTGCGCATGGAGCGCGCGGATGAGAATACTTTTATCGTTCCGGTCCATCTTCATGACAC
>CAYMGK010000292.1:0-1741 GCA_964389965.1 uncultured Clostridia bacterium
GCTGCCGGATCAAGCCCCGGGTATCGCGCCCATGGGCCCCCGCCTCCGCCCGGAAGCACGCGCTGTAGGCTACATAATAAAGGGGCAACTGTTCCCGCTCCAGTATCTCGTCTCGATGCAAGTTTGTTACCGGCACCTCCGCAGTCGGGATGAGATAGTAATCGGTATTTTCGATCCTAAAGGCATCTTCAGCGAATTTAGGTAGCTGCCCCGTGCTGATCATGCTGCTGCTGTTAACCATAAACGGCGGAAACACTTCCCGGTAGCCGTGCCGGGTTGTGTGCAAATCCAACATAAAGTTAATTAAAGCCCGTTCCAATAAGGCTCCCTCACCGTAATAAAGGGCGAACCGACTGCCGGCTATTTTCCCGGCCCGGGGAAAATCTAAAATGCCCAGTTGTTCACCGATCTCCCAATGAGGTTTGGGGGTGGACGCCGGTTCCGGGGGAGTGCCCCAGCGGCGGACCTCCCTATTATCTTCCTCACTCCGTCCCGGCGGCACATCCGCGTGAGGAAGGTTGGGCAATTGCAATAGTATCTGCTGCAACTGCTCCTCCACCCGCCGGACCTGTTCGTCCAAACCCTTGATGCGGCTGGAAACTTGCTGCATCTCCTTCCGTTTTGATGCCACAGCGGCGCCGTCGGTCGTTCCTTTTAAGCGGCCGATCTGCCGGGAAACCCGGTTGCGCAGCTGCTTTAATGATTCAGTTTCCTGTAGCAGATCCCTCCGCTTTTTATCAAGGAAAAGCAATTGTTCTAAGTCGGCCTCTTCTCCCTTGAAGTCCATTGCTTGACGGACTACTTCTGGGTTTTCCCGAACAAATTTTAAGTCCAGCATTTTATCCCCACCTCGAACCGCAACCGCGGCAAAGTTACAAAGTTTACATTTGGCTCTAAAACTACATCTCTTCCGGAGCTTCAATCCCCAGCAAACTTAGCCCGTTGAACAGCACCTGCCTGGTACTGTCAATCAAGAGCAGACGTGCCCCCTGCAGCTCCGGTTCGCTGTTCAGTACCGGGCAGTTATGATAAAACCGGTTAAATTCCCGGGCCACTTCCAACAGGTAACGGGCAATGAGAGAGGGCCGATAGGCCTCCGCCGCCAGTCTCACCCTATCCGGTAATCCCTGCAGTAACATCAACAAGGAGGTTTCTTCTTCCTGTTTAAGCAGATCGGTCAATTCTTCGATTTTTTCAGGCTCCGGCGGGGGAGCCTTGCGGAGAATACTACAGATACGGGCATGAGAATATTGCACATAAGAGGCGGTTTCACCGGCGAAATCCATCACCTGGTTCCAGTCAAATTCAATATCCTTGATGCGGTCGTTGCTAAGATCGCCAAACCGCACCGCCCCCAGGCCAACCGCGTGAGCTACCTGGTCTTTATCCTTTAACCCGGGATTCTTCTCCTCGATAATATCCCGGGCCAGGGCGATCGCCTTCTCCAACACCTCTTCCAGCAGGATTATTTTCCCTTCCCGGGTAGACATCCGGCCCCCCTTGAAACGGATCAACCCGAAGGGGATATGGACCAATCGGCCGGCCCAGTTAAAACCTAAAAGTTCCATGATTTTAAACAACTGCTTAAAATGTAGTTTCTGCTCTGCCCCCACCACGTAAAGGGCTTTATCAAATTTAAACCGCTGGTAGCGATAAATGGCGGCGGCAATATCCCGGGTAATATAAAGGGTGGCCCCGTCCTTTTTTCGCAGCAAACAGGGTGGAAGCCCGTATCTTTCCA
>CAYMGK010000293.1:0-1738 GCA_964389965.1 uncultured Clostridia bacterium
ACTTTTTTCAGTTTATTGATGGTTTTATCCATATAGTAAGGCTCTATCTCAAATTGTCTTTGCTCTATATTATTAGCAGTAAGAAGCGTGGCCAACGACTGGGCACGTTTTTTAGTAAAATCACTATAAAGTAGCACCGTTTTTCCTGGTGACAAATGTCTTATGGGCAAAAAATTCGATATCGGCTGTTCACCTATCAAGCAAAACATTTTACACGATTTCACAACAAACCCTCCATTGCTTAAATATTTAGTGTTCCGGGAAACGATCACTTTTATCTTTGTTTCGCCAATAATTTTATCAGTTAGTTTAATTTTTTTGTACTACTAATATCATACTTAGGTTTTGATGCCATTTCTTCTATTAGCATTAGTACTTTATTTTTATCCCGGCACTCATTTTGTTTTAGTGTTGTTAGTTTTTCAAGTTTTGATTCAAAGTCTTTTATATACTTTTGCACTGCAGTCCTTGATATGCTTAGTTCTTTACTGATTACCCTTTGGGATTTGTTTTTTCTAGGCAGCCGAAACCCATGCTGTTTTTTGAACCAAGTCCTGCATCCAAAGCTAACTGCAGCAAAATTTTTGGCCCACTGAGAACTAAAGAAGCGGAATAACCCTTTATTACAATCCCTTTATATTGCATAACATGCAGTTTAGGATTACCCAGTGTTCGGATCTCAACTTCGCCCTCCGGAGCTTTTTCTGCATGCAAAGCTTTGTATTTATTTTTTAAGTTCAAATTAACCAACCGGGCAAACTCATTTTCACCCGGTTGAAAATAACATGTATATTTACCTCCCTCGGGCCGCATCAAAGTACTGTAAGCAACGACGGGAGAAAGGGTTCTCATCTTTACAGTTTCTTCGCCTATTGTAGGATTTTGCACATTAATTTCTTTGACCACAGCAGCATTAAAACCAAGATGTAAATCCTTTTTAGTGAGCAACCCATTTGATAAAGATTGACAAAACTGATGAATAGGCGAAACGACAATTAGTTTTATTGGGCTTTGGAAAATAATTTTATTTTTACCTCTATCCATTCGAAACTTCCCTAATAAACGTGAAAAGACAAACAATTTAAACCGTCTATCGCCACTTTCAAAGCCTTGCTCGTGAAGGAAATTAGCAAAATCCGAATCCAAAGACCTATATATCATTGACTGAATAAAATAATTGTATTGTATTGGCAAAACAAATTCATTACTTGATTTAGTTGAAAGTTCAATAATCAGGCGCAAATTTTCTCCTCCTTTTAAAATTTGCAAATTCATGAACTCTTCCAAAATGGAATTGGCAGAATACTTATCCCTTTCCATAAATTGATGTGCAATTCTTCCATTGTATGTTAACATTCTAGGCAATCAAAGATTTATCCTTTTTTTATCATGAATTTCTATTTAAGCACGAAACAATTGCTCATCGGCATTGCCTCAATGTCCTAACTTAGGTATCTCCGTAAGATGAAAAAACCACCATCAGAAGGATGAAAACAATTGTCGGCGAGTATTATCTTATGCGGCTGGCGATGAGGCCGAACTGACTTGGTGCTTCGAACCCGACTCATAGACTGGCCTCAGTAACCTGGTGCACCACGGAATGTTGCTACCTGTAAAGGTAAACACGCGGGTAGAATACCTTTTTGAAGGTACTGCACCGTTCGTTAAAATAACGAAAGTTACTTTGGAAGGGCAAATGGTTTAAATCCACCACATTAAGAGACTCACGAAAGGGAAA
>CAYMGK010000294.1:0-1735 GCA_964389965.1 uncultured Clostridia bacterium
CATAATAAAAATGTCCCCTCTATCATGATGAGTAGACATAAAATCAAGGTTTTTGCCAAATTCGTCTACAACTAACATCATAGGCTTTGTGATCTTATTTTGAATTTCATGGAATAGATCAAACAATGCACTGGATTCGACCGTTTTACTTTGTAGCATCTTGTTTAACGCCGCTTGAATTTTGTTTTTATGACTAAACTGAAGAGTTTTAGTTACATTAGATAAACCTCTAGCAAGTGAGTTGTTTACCGATTCATACGCCGCAGTAACAGGCACTCTGAAAAATCCTGTTTCTCCAGCAACTTTATCCATGCCCTTGGAAAGACGTTTGTGTAGGGAAACGTCAACGAGTTCAATCTTTTTCAGCGCTATTCCAGTAACTGGATCAGAAGATGGTCCAGCGATTGAAAGTAAATAATTTACAAAAGCCGATTTGCCCATACCGTAAGGCCCTGTCAGCGACCAAGCGTTTACTTTTTCCCCTTCAAGAGAGTCAGCGAAACGACTCAGGATTTCAGTAGTCTTTGCTGTAATATGATAATCGCTGATTAGTTCTGCTTGTCGATAGTCTCGATCGAGATTTATTGAACGGGGAATGTTCATGTTTGGTTGAACAATATTTCTGAGATTCATGCTATATTTATTTCTCCTCGTAATATTTCTCTAAAGATAACCAATATAACGCTTCGGGATTTTCGTTTAAATGTAACTGGTAAGTCCCCAGGTCATCTCTTAAGCTTACTTGCTCTAAATTGTCTATTGCTGAATATAAATAAGAGCCGACTACTGACTCTGGCACTTTAAATACTATTCCAGGCGAATTAAAATCATAGCTCAGCCTTTGCAAAGATATAGTTCTCTGCTTTGTTGGAACATATGAACACATATAAGAAAAAGATGCTGCCGCAAAAATTAAAGGCGGAAGAGTTGTTTTTTCAGTATTACTAAAGGATACTTCATTTTTTTCTTCTGCCTTACGAATGAGCCCAAGTTGGCTAAAGGGGCAGTCAATTTCGGAATCTTTTACAAACTTTTCTTCAGAGTACATCCGAATAAGGCAGGAAGCATCTTTTTCAAAAGAATTCTCTGAAATGTTGGCAAAACGGGTGTATTTTTGAGCTGCAGCACGTAATATTTTACTTAGTTGTTTATTGTCAAAACTCCAGACGTTGCATCTATTGAACGCAAAAGACCAATTCACCGCTTCAAGTCGAGGCCTAAAAAGCTGCCAGTGTAATAACCATAAAGAGGCAATATCTTCTAAGTAAGGGTCCCATCCTTCGTCGTCTAACAGCTTATCTCCTAGTTCAGTGGTAACCATAAACCCACTGCCTTCAGGACTTGGTTCAATTACATGAAAAGCAGTACACCAAAACCGAATGGATCTAACCATGTTTTTACCAACACCGAGGCGCTCAACCGCGTCGGAAGCTTTAAAAACTGCTCTATCTTCTTTCACTGCATCATAGCCTTTTTTTAGCCAACCATATCTCGGGGTGAACGTTTCATGTCTTCCAATGCTGCCTTGTTCAATATGTTCGTCATAGCTAATTAGGTCATTTTGCACAGCCGCTCATTCCCCTTCATTAATTAAACTAAATAAACTTTTTTAAAATTAGTGGTTAGCCTATAATGTTGCCATAATATAGAGTAGCAGATATTCAGATATTTCAACGCGCTTTGATAGAAACAGCATCTTTAAATTTATCATGTTGATTCTAACTAAATAGTGGAT
>CAYMGK010000295.1:0-1725 GCA_964389965.1 uncultured Clostridia bacterium
TTAAGTAACGTTTTTTTCTTCTACATTATTTTAGTTGGGTAAGTGTATTTTATTTGGACAAAATTTTATATGGAGGTGACAATATGAGTAAAACTACTAGTGCCTTTTTATTTAAGTTTTTAATGACCTTAGTTTTTGCCGGAACCGCTTCTTTTGGTATAATTGATGGAAATGCTTTTAAATGGGTGTTTCTCGTGGGCGTTTTAGGTACATTTAGACACATTAGATACAGTAACAGACTATTTAACCGGAGACTTGCTTATACTACCACAAAGGTCGGAAATCTTATTGGTGCCATAATAAATGATGTTTTGACTGTTATAATAGCATTTGGTGTAGTAATGGCCTTCCCTGCATTCACCACAACGACCTTTTCTGTGATGACCTTTGTAGGCCTTATAGCAGTGGGCGGGGCGAACACTTCTTCCATCAGTACCTACTTGAAGCAGGTAAAGTCGAACCCTAATCACATCAAAAGGGGCTTGTACAAGCCCCTTTTGAATCAGCACATTTTACTTCAAAATTTCAATTGGTCTTTTACTAAACGGTTTTGGAATTTTGCTATTTGCTAAGAATTTCTCAAAAAAAGGTGTAAGTATCTTTGATAGGAAGCAAATTTTGTGTGCAACATAAATAACTTTTGTATCTGAAGAGTAACAGGAGTAACAGTGACTTTAAATTTATTACCCGAGGAGATCAGGTGATGTTGTAAATGTTTTAGCAACGGCTTGCATTATTAGCATTGCAACTGCGGCACCCGGGTCCTTGACATTCCTGGATTTTTCTCCATGAATAGCGGCTCTACCGTGTACAGCAACCATTGATGCGGTGCTTTCAAAGCCCTTTTTTGCTGCCTTCATTGCTTTTTTTGTTGCAACTGATATGTCTTCTTTTTTTATAGCGGATTCCCTTAGTGAGATAACTGCAGGATTAAGGCCATCAACTACTGTTTTTTCGCCTACTTTAGCTTTGCCTCTTTTAATAACACCATCAAGATATGCCTGGTATATTTGGTAAATGCCATCGTTGCCCAATTGAGTTTTGCCTTTAAGTGCTCTTCCTGCACTCATAAGTCCAGTTGCCATAAGCGTACCCATTGTAGAAGGGGCAGCATTGCTCATGGCCTTTCCTGCATTGTATAGTAATTTTCCTAAGTCATCTTCCACATCAATGCTAACCGCTTCGTAGGCTGCTTTGAATCCTTTACTCATTGTAATACCTAAATCACTATCACCTATAACACCATCTAGATCAATTAAGTAATCTTTATTATTTTGCATAATTTCACTTATATTAAATAGCATTAGAATTATCTCTTTTTTTGTCATAGGCCCCTCCTAAAACTGGGTGAAAAACGGGGTTTTCGCCGGTGCATCAATGAGTTCCTTTAATTGTTCATCTAGTTTAAGAAGTGAAATTGAAAAGCCTGCCATATCAAGTGAAGTTGCATATTCTCCCACATAGAACCGATATGTTTTTATATCTTTGTTTTTTAGTATATTAGCAACTTTGCTTGTTACAATATACTGTTCTTCTAAAGGTGTAGAGCCGAGACCATTTATAAGTACTGCAACTTCATCTCCTGATTTAAATGGTATATCCTTTAGTATCGGATCCATCATTTCTTCCACTATTTCATCTGCTGTTAAAAGCTTTCCTCTTCTAATACCCGCTTCTCCATGTATACCCATTCCTATTTCCATTTCATCATCGGCTATTTCAAAA
>CAYMGK010000296.1:0-1717 GCA_964389965.1 uncultured Clostridia bacterium
ATTTTATCAGGCCTTTTTCAGAAACTTAAAACAATACCCCCACTGCCGGCATATGTGCCTATAACAGGGCCTATGGGATAAATCAGAATATCTTTGGGGTTATACCTCTTTATCAGCTCCGCTTTTATAAATTCTGCGTCTTTTTGGTTTTCAGCATGTGTTAGGCAAAAGATCCGATCAGAAAAGTCCTCGCCTTTTTTCCCTACTATGGATATAAGTTGTTCAAGGGCCCGCTTGGTCCCCCGAACTTTTTCAAGTGGCACAATCTCGCCCTTTACACCCTCTCCGATGAGTTTTATATTCATGACTTTAGCGAGGGTGCCCTGGAATCTGGTTATACGTCCGCCCTTTACTATATTTTCCAAGGTCTCAAAATATATAAATATCTTCATATCATTATCCCTGAAATGAGTTAGGTCAGCCACTATATCATCAATGGAATGGCCTGAATCCCTTAATTGCACTGCCCTCATAATCTGCAATGCATGGGCAGTGGATGCACCAAGTGAATCGAAGACGGTGACAGGAACAGAGGCCATGGTTTTTGCCACATTAGCAGATTGGAATGTTCCACTGAGTTTTGATGAAATAGTGATACACAGAATCTCATCATCAGAAGAAGCAACTGCTTCAAAAACTTCTAAAAACGCCGCCGGTGAAGGTTGGGTTGTTTGGGGGAGTGTATCCGAATCGGCCATTTTTTTAAAAAATTCCTTTGTTGTGATATCAATTCTCTCTTTAAACTCCTCCGTCTTAAATCGTATTGTCAAGGGTACAAAAGGGATATTGTGTTCTTTGAGAAATTCCTCAGGTAGATCACAGGAACTATCAGTAACAATATGTATCAATGCACTTCCTCCTTAAATTACATCTTAAAATTGCGTTACCCGCCATTGGTAAATATTAAATCCAAAAAATACAATCACTTTGACTGTTGACAGTTAGCAACTTAACCACTATTATAACTAAAATCATCGTTTTTTTCTACTTTTAATATTGTGAATAGGATGACCCTCTAGGCCGTTTATTGTAGAAACTGTTTCTATTTTAAAAAGAGGAAATCGTGATAAGTCATAGAATATTTATAATGAGCATCCAAACAAGGAGGTTGAGAATATTGCCTCTAGACAAATTACAGCAGGAATTGCAGGAAATAGCGGAAGCAATAATGGCTGTCACAGGTCTTGATGTAACAATTATAGATCCTTTCCTGAAAAGAATTGCAGGTACCGGCAATTACTATAAAAAAATAGGTGGATATGCACCTAGAAAATCTGTATTCGAAAAATGTATAAATACCGGCAAATTATATATAATAACCGAACCCCGGAATTGCAGCGAATGTTATGAATGCGAATCAAAGCTTAACTGTCAAGAGGAAGCGGAAGTCTGCTACCCTATAGAAAGTGATCGGGGCATTGAAGGTGTTATAGGTATGATTGCCTTTACAACGGAGCAGAAAAAGGCCTTCTTAAAAAAGCAAAAGCACTATATAAGTTTTGTAAGTCGAATGAGCAAACTCATATCTTCAAGTATCAAAGAAAATATATTGCACCAAGAGTTGAGATACAAATCAATTGAACTTAGGACGATTATTGATTCTGTAGATGAAGGGATTATAGCTGTAGATGATAATGGAAAGATTCTATGTATCAATAATTGGGCAAAAGAAATATTCGGCACAATTAAAAACGATGTAATAGGGAAAAGCCTAGAT
>CAYMGK010000297.1:0-1716 GCA_964389965.1 uncultured Clostridia bacterium
GAAAATAATCTGTATCTATTATCGTCATGCTGAACATTCTTCTATTTGCCATTTACTTTTCCTCCTTCGACATGTTAGATTGCCTTTCTATGAATTCTAATAGATCGCTCTCTTTAATTCTCCACTCTTTACCAATTTTATACGCTCTTATTTTTTCTCTGTTGATATATCTTCTTATTGTTTCTGCATCTAATTTTAAAGTTTCTGCTACCTCATATACTGTATACATTGCCATTTTCTCCCACCTCCTAATTACTATTATACACTACTTTGCACAATAATACAAGTATTATTTATCAATCTAATATTATTCTGATTTATTTTTTTAATGATTCTTGTAAAAAAGGCAGCAGTGAATAACTTTGTGTAATGTTTTGTACCTTTATCGGATCATTGCTTACCATGCTGATCATATTATCCCAATTAACACCGTCTATAGATTCTCTGTTAAAGCTTACCCCTATTAGTTTACCTCTTTCTTCAGCTCCTTTTTTATCCATTAATGTAGATTCTAGAGAATACCAAACTTCGTTTGTTTTGGGATTAGAATATAGTTCTTCCCCTATCTCTACAGCATTTCTGGTCGTTTGTTTCACAATTAATCTTTCTGACAGGATTTGTTCTTGGTACTCAGTTATATATATGGCTTCATCGTCTACTTCTACTGTTATCTCATCAGCACTGCCTAAGATAGGCTCAATCGCTTTTTTTACATTCTCTTCTGTTATTTCAGCATTCGAAAAATCGAATTTTTCTTTTTTAGGTGATTCTTCTTTTTCCTCGGTTTGTTCTACTGCAGTGTTTGCTGTTTCTTCATCTCCATTTCCAAATGCCGCAAGTCCTAAAATTACAACAAGTCCGATAAACCATCCTCTTTTATAGATCGGTTTCTTTTCTGCAGGTTCGTTTGTATATTTCTTTTTAAACATTTTCTTCCTCCTAAAATTTATTTTTTAAAAAAAGGGGATTGATCTCCCCTTACTTCGCTTTGTCTAAGTCTTCTAAAATCTTATTAAAATCAGTTCTCTTAATTTCTTTGCTACTTTCATAACCGTAATTTCCAAGTAGCAATTTTACCGTTTCTTCGCTCAGCTGTTTCTCTTTAGATCTAGCGAACAGTAGCTTTCTTTGCTTTTCTGTTATAAGATCGTTGTTGCTGCTTTGATCTAATCGCTTGCCTTTGACTGGCTCCGCTGATTGATTTTCGCCTTTATTAGTAAAGTCGCTATCTTTAGTATCATCAATAGCAAACAATCCATTTAAAGCATATTTGCGAGCGTATGAGGAAGCACTTCCTGTAGCTTGGGTATCATCCATCTTGTTTTTGCCAGGATTATCTAACTCTCTAGCACAGGCTGTCACTTCGATTGTTTCTTCTGGCTTTTCGATATTGGTCAATTTCAACGTAACCTCGATATAGTATTTTTCGCCTAGTGATAGCGGCTTATCTGAAAAAACAATAACTGTTTTTGTATCCCTTAACAGCGGTTTCAGTGCCTCTAAGATATCTTCAGTGGATCTGTAGTTAAATTTACTGAATTTATTATATTGAGATTTAGGGGCTTTCAACTGGAGCTGAATTTCCCCTAATTTTTCATAAATGTTTTTTATTTCAGCCATGATTTCCTCCTTAAATTTCAAATTCTTCGTTTATTTCAATGTTTTGAATTTCAATATCAAATAATTCTTTTAAATCTTTGATAGCCCTGTGATCTA
>CAYMGK010000298.1:0-1715 GCA_964389965.1 uncultured Clostridia bacterium
TAACCTATTATGGTAGCCACTTTAGATTCCCACTTTAAACCTTTCGTCAAAAGATCTGCTTTGCCTACAAGCAAAAGGTAAGCACCACTGAGCATGAACACAGCTAATGTTACTATGGAAATATTTGTTTTGATGTTTTCCAAAATCATTCTTAGCTCTTTCGGCACTACAAATCACCTTCTTTTTGGGTCTTAATATATTCTTGACCTAATATGCCATTTTTATGTGATAGGTACTTGACACTAAAGTTATTAAAACATGAACTTATACCCATTAAGCAGGTCTGGAAAATTAAGTTATCCACAAAGTTATACACAGGTGTTAATAACTTTAAGGCTTGTCCCCTTGATTTCATCAAGGGGCTAACCACTTTTCCCCAATGGGGATAACTTATCCACATGGATGTTGATAAAGAAAATTCATAGGATTATAGACTCACATAGTAGGTAGGGCCTGTTTTTTGGCATGGTTTTTGCTGGCATACAAATCACATGATAAAACACAAAATAAAAAATACCCAACCATTATTGCTTATAATTGATGGTTGGGCATTTCGCTCAATAATAAAGGTTCTTGCGCCCTCCAATATACGTTTCATGCTTTATTCTCAATACAGTATTATATTTTCACGATAATCTCGTTGAAGGTCCCTTTCTAGAAATTCCAGAAATCTTACAAGCATTGCAGAGGCTTCCGCCCTTGTCATAATCTTTTCAGGATTTGCCCGGTTATTACTATCACCTTGAAGGATACCGATTTCCTGTGCTACATATATACTGTCCTTGGCCCAAAAGGGGATTCTTGCATCATCAGAAAAGGAAGTATAGTAACCGGGGTTTGGTGCTCTGTTTGCAAAGCCTAAAGCCCGTATGAGTATGGTAATCGCCTGTGCCCTTGTAAGTGAGTCAGAAGGTTTAAACAGATCACTAGAAATTCCTGTGATGATACTTTTTTCAAGGCCCTGTTTTATATATTGATAATCGGCATCTTCCACATTAACATCTTTAAATGGTGATTCCTCTGGTGGCTCGTTTCTCCTGCTGGTCTTTTTCTTTTTGTCATCTTCCATTGAGGATCTAATATCACAAGCTCGAATAACACCTTTAGTGAATTCTACACGAGTCATAGGAACTTCAGGAGTGAAAAAATTAGGGCTTTCATCAAAAACATCTAACGAGTATAGTTTGGTTATATACTCCTCCGCCCAGTGGCCCCGAACATCTCGAAACTTAGGGACGACTAATCGTTCAACTTTTGGCACCATTTTAGCCGAAAGGGTCATTTTGTCCCTTAGCCTTCGCCTATCGTTGGAAGCACCATCTCTTATACGGGGAAGATCGTATTCATATTGGGAAAACATCTCCCTGTTCGTCGTCCTAATATAGCCACCGTCAAAACTTGAAAAATACGGCTCGTTTTGTGAATATACCAGTTTTTTTGTCAAGCTGTCAGACACCTGTGCCTGGACGATGCCTTCCCAAAAAACCTGTTCACTTTCCCCTTCTTCATCTGTCACTATCTGCTCGGAAATAATATGATAATTGATTATTTGCGTCTCTGTGCTACCCCAAAAATTTTCATATCCAACATTTCCGCCGGAAATAGTTACTATGATTTCACCTTCATCACGATTCAATTTATAAAACTTTCTACCCTCTAGATTCCCCGAGTAAAAATCCGATGCCGGTCGGCGGTCTATCACATCGGACTTGGAA
>CAYMGK010000299.1:0-1701 GCA_964389965.1 uncultured Clostridia bacterium
GTTCTGCATTTTTCCCGCATACCCCCCGGACATCACAACCTGTACCCCTGGCCGTTTCCTGACATTGAAAACAAAACATACTCACTGAATATCCCCCCCATAAGATATAGAATAAATATAGCCGTGGGAATTTGAGCCCCTTCTGCCTATTTCCCCATCCTTCCCACACAATAACAATAAACATACCTTAACAATTTTAGTGCCGCCTAAAGGTCATTACATAGCCCTTATGCCCTACGCAAATATATCCTTTTTTTAACAGGTTCTAAATCGACTATTCTTCTTCCTCAAACATGTCTTTTCCGACAGAACATACTGGGCAAAGCCAATCATCCGGTAAATCGGCAAAAGCAGTGCCCGGTTCGATATTGCTTTCGGGATCTCCTAATTCAGGATCATAAACATAGCCACAAGGCATACATACAAATTTCTCCATCCTCAATTCCCTCCAAATATATAATTTTTATTTCTGGGGAGCAGGGGCCTTTACCACAGTAATTTCCAAGGTTTCCTCATGCAAATTTCTAACATTCATCTTCGTATTAAAGGGGATCCTTAAAACACTTCCCCGTTGATACTCATGGATCTGTTGGTCACCTAACTTTATGGAAAGTTTCCCCCTTAAAACAGTCATATAGACAGTTGCATTAGAAAAATGTTCGGGCAACCCTTCGTCTTTATTCAAGATCATGTGCATATAATGCAGGTTTTCGTCTTGAATTACTTTTTCAATGGTACGATCATCCCCAAGGGTCATCTGAAAATGTTCTTCAATCATGTTTAATCTCCCCCCAGCCATTTTTATCAAATACAGTATAATACATAACTTTTAAAAATGGTGTATCCATAGCTACATTCTGCGAAAAATCGTGATTAAATATTAAAACTTGCCAATCCATCTTGAACCATTATCATTTCCTAGAGATTGTTGTTGAAATTATACAAATAGTGTTATATCCTAAGGATAATCCCTTTAAGGCGAAATTACTATGCAATGGATGCAGGTGTTGGTATCATGTTTTTTATAGCTTTTGGCTGTTTAGCTTTTGGCTGTTTAGCTTTTGCTTTTTTATATATTTTTGATCTTAATAAGCTCATATTTATACATAAAATCTGTTGTGTTTGTTTTGCCGTTGGAATTGTTCTTTTAACTGCTGCTACAGCAGGTATCCTGGTAACTGACTCCGTATATTTCCAACTGCCTTTCTTGTTCCGAATTGTTTTTGGAGCATTATCTTTTATTTCATTGGTACTTTTAATTTATAGTCTGTTTTTCGCCCTACCGTTTACCAAAACCTACGTAAAAGCAGAAAAAAATAACAAAGTTGTCGATGCAGGGGCTTATGCCCTTTGCCGCCATCCAGGTGTCATTTGTTTCTTCTTCTTTTACTTTTTTTTATGGCTGGTTTCAGGTAAAATGCTGGTAATGTGGGCTTGTCTTATTTGGACAATGATAGATATCCTTCATGTTTATCTACAGGATCGTTGGTTTTTCCCAAAAATATTAAATAACTATAATGTCTATAAGCGTGAAGTCCCTTTTTTAATCCCTACCCGCAGCAGTTTCAAACAATGTTTAGCCACATTGCCTAAGGGGGTTCTAAATGACTTTAAACCATAAGCTCCAAAAAAAGCAATATGAGCAAATTTGGCAGCAGTATTGCGGCTTCCTTGATCTTTCAATCCCTGAATACATGGAAA
>CAYMGK010000300.1:0-1686 GCA_964389965.1 uncultured Clostridia bacterium
AAGACCCCCAAGAGCTGGTGAGATTAACGGCGTGAATTATATTTTTATGAGCCATGAAAGCTTCAAATATAAAATAGAAAAACTGAAATTTTTGGAATGGGCTAAAGTATATAATAATTATTACGGTACACCAAAAGAAGCGGTTTATAAGAAACTCAATGAAGGCGAAGATGTTATTCTTGAAATTGATATTCAGGGTGCGGCTCAAGTTAAACAAAACTGCCCTGAGGGAATTTTTATATTTATATCACCTCCGAGTATTGAAGAATTAAAAAACCGTATCATAAAAAGAGGTAGTGATACTCAGGACTCCATCGAATTACGCTTAAAATGTGCGAGAGAAGAAATGGAAGCTTCTCTTGATTATGATTATATTGTTATAAATGATGACTTGGACAAAGCAGCTTTAATGCTTCAGTCAATAGTTTTAGCTGAAAGATGTAAGGTATCTAGAAATAAAAAAATACTTAAGGCGATTAAAGGAGGAAAACAGTAATGATGTACCCGTCCATAGATTCACTTACAGATAAATATGACAGCAAATATACAATTGCTGTAGCTGTCGCCAAAAGAGCTCGCCAGTTAGTGGAAGGTGCAAAGGAGCTGGTAGATGTAAAAACAAAAAAACCGGTTTCTATAGCATTGTTTGAACTGGATGCCGAAAAAATCCAACTGGAGCGGGCGAAAACCGGGATGAAATAATGAGGTGTAATATGCTAAAGGATAAATTTGTGGCATTGGGAGTTACTGGCAGTATAGCAGCATACAAATCTGTGGAACTGGTGCGATTGCTAAAAAAAGCCGGTGTCAGTGTTCAAGTGATAATGACAAAGTCTGCGTGCGAATTTATTAAGCCGCTGACTTTTCAGGTTATATCGCAGAATCCTGTGATTACTGACATGTTTAAAGAACCTTCTTTCTGGGAAATTGAACATATCGCATTGGCCGATAAAGCCGATATATTTTTAGTTGCACCTGCCACCGCAAACATTATTGCCAAAATGGCCGCTGGAATAGCTGATGATATGCTGACCTCAACGATTCTTGCCACTAAAGCAAAAATAATCGTTGTACCTGCCATGAATGTAAATATGTATGAAAATACCATAACACAGAAAAACATCACATCTTTAAGAACACATGGCATTACTGTGTTGGAACCGGAAAAAGGACAGTTGGCTTGCGGATACACTGGAAAGGGCAGGTTTCCTGAACCAGGGAATATTGTGGAACAAATTGAGATTATATTGGGAAAAGAAGATGGTGATTTTAAAAACAAAAAGTTTCTGATAACAGCAGGTCCTACCAGAGAACCTATTGATCCAGTAAGATTTATTACCAATCATTCCTCTGGGAAGATGGGCTATGCTCTGGCTGAAAAGGCAGTCCGTCGCGGAGGGGATGTCATATTGGTTTCCGGTCCTACAAATCTTACCCCTCCCTTGGGCTTGTATAAGTATATTTCCATTGAAACAGCTGAGGATATGTTTAGGGCTGTAATGGAGCACTATCTTGAGGTTGATGTCATTATAAAATCGGCTGCTGTGGCTGATTTTTCACCTAAGCACCATGAGTCGGAAAAAATAAAAAAACAGGGTTTTAATATGAATATAGAACTCAAAAAAACCATTGATATCTTACAAGAGTTAGGAAATAGAAAAAAACAGCAGATACTGATAGGATTTG
>CAYMGK010000301.1:0-1229 GCA_964389965.1 uncultured Clostridia bacterium
GTTGCCGTAAAAGGGGCGTTAAAGTGGGAATATTTTTATGAGGGGGTACTCTCCGGCACCCAAAACTGCATCCCCCCCAGTAGGTCAAAAAATATATCATACTAACTTCAATAGGTATAAACGGTACGATATAAAAAGCAAGCAACAATAGCAGTTGCAAAGGCAAGGGAAGGGTGATGATATAGTACCGAAATTGTGTAAAAGCGGTACGATATCATAAAATGAGGTAAAATATAGGCAAAATCATGCGATTTATTTACAAAATGTGGGAATATGTTAGAAAGGTGTATGGATACAGTTGGGGTAAAGCGTATCGGTACAATTAGAGGTTTATGATGGGGCTGTGATACTATAACCTTATCCCCACTATCCACAGCCATCATTCCCCACTTCACTCCTAAATATGCCAATATATCAGCACAACATCCCCACATATAGCAAATATAAGGGTCAAAAATGGGATAGCGTACCACCTACAAACATAACAGAAAAATAAAAGGAGCCGTGGCTCCTAGAAAACTATTCATGATCCGAAACATACTCCATAATGTCTTCCGGCTGACAGTCCAGAGCTTCACAAATTCGGTCAACGACTTCCAAGGCAATATATTCATGCCTAAAAATTTTGGCAATAGTGGCAGAGCTGGCTCCAATAGCATTTTGCAAATCTCCCCGATTCATGTTCTTTTTATCCAATTCCCGAATTAATTTATAAAATTTTATGGCCAATTAAAATCTCCTCCTTGATATATATTATCTCCAAAATAATAAAATGTCAAATATATCTTTAAATAATTAAAAATATCTTTAAAAAACCCTTGACATATTCGGTACTATACTATATAATATAAGTAAGAAGTTAAAGAAAGTTTTATCAAGTAAAAGAATGGAGGGATCAGGATGGCATTGACTAAAACAAATGCTTTTTGCGATGAAGAATGCACTTGTAAATGTGGAAATAAGCATACACTCTATGGCGGAGAGGGATATACGACAACACACATAGAGGGGACAGTGAAGAGATATATTCATATAGTTAGATGCAATAAATGTGGAGCAATAAGCGAATTTAAGGATATAAAATAAAGCCGAAACGGGAGCCGATCCCGTCCACCGAAAAATGGCCTATCGGTGCTGAAGAAGGCAGGCCAAAAAATAAAATTTGGAGGGTTTGATAATGAAAAAAGCGAAAGATATAAAAGAATTAATACTAGAAAATTATGAGGAAA
>CAYMGK010000301.1:1239-1685 GCA_964389965.1 uncultured Clostridia bacterium
GAAATTTTGGATGTAGCGGTGGAAACTTACAAAGACACCGAAGGAGGATTCCAAGGTTGGGCGGCTGACATAGAACTTGACCTTGAAACCGGGGAAGTGTACGCAACGGACACCCTTTCCCAAGGCTCCCAGTCAATGTCGAGCTGGGAAGGTGAAACAATCGTAATCATGAGCATCCCGACTTGGAAAGTCGGATGGGACGGATGGGATTATGATTTTGATGAGATGATTCAAAATCACGACAACTTCAAGCTTCTTGAAAAAGAGTTTGAGGAAGTCGAAGATGAATATAGCAACTTTTATTGCTTCATCTCAGAAAAATATCCTGAAATAATCAAAGAAATGGATGATGATTATAGAGAATACCTGCTTGAAGAATATTTTGTCGAACATGCAGGACAAAAACTAGATGAGTTTATCCGGAATCTTGACTGGGAAATTGAGAT
>CAYMGK010000302.1:0-1656 GCA_964389965.1 uncultured Clostridia bacterium
AGACTTAAGGAGTTGATGTAAATGGATGGGATTAACTGGGATGTATTGATACCTTTCATGATTTATTTTGGCTTATTATATGTAATAGAATTTTATAGTATCAAATTTGTCTCAAAAGCAAGCCAAAGAAGTGGAAAAGGGTTTCTAGAGGAGTTTTTCACAGGTGACCGTAATCTTGGTGGTTTTGTTCTTGCCATGACTCTTGTTACAACTTATCTCAGCGCAGGCAGTTTTATAGGTGGACCTGGTTCTGCTTATACTTATGGATTGTCTTGGGTTTTTCTTTCCATGAGCCAAATGCCTACAGGGTATTTTACATTGGCGGTTCTCGGCAAAAAGTTTGCAATAGTTGCACGAAAAATAAATGCTGTTACTGTGACAGATTTTATAAAGGAACGATATGAAAGTAAATTGCTTGTTATCCTATGTTCAATTTCAATTGTATTTTTTCTAATAGCTGCAATGGCCGCACAGTGGATAGGTGCTGCTAGGCTACTTGAGGGAAGTGTAGGAATATCATATACAACGGCTTTACTGTTTTTTGGACTGACAGTTCTAATTTATACGACAATTGGCGGTTATAGGGCCGTAGCCCTTACTGATACACTACAAGGGATTGTGATGACTATAGGGACAGTTGTTCTAGTTTGTGGCGTAATAGCCGCAGGTGGTGGAGTATCGAAGATTATTGGAGATATGTATGATATAAATCCGGGCTTGATAAGTCCATATGGAGCTGACCCCAATTTTACATCTATGGCATGGGTTACCTCTTTCTGGATTCTCGTAGGTTTTGCTGTTGTAGGACTACCACAAGTCGCAACACGTGCAATGAGTTATAAAGATAGTAAAAGCCTTAAAGAAGCAATAATTTACGGAACTATTGTTTCTATGATATTGCTTTTTGGGATGCATCTTTTGGGGGCATTTGGTATTGTTCTGGTAGGAGGTATTACATCTGGGGACCTTGTAATCCCGAGTATTACTGTTAAGTTGTTCCCAAATTGGATTGCCGGATTAATATTAGCGGGGCCTCTTGCGGCTGTTATGTCAACTGTGGACTCTCAACTTTTGATAGCAGTTGGTACAATAGTTAATGATCTTTATTCAGCTTTGACAGATAAAGAGGTTGAAAACCCCCTCAGATTTACGTTTAGAAGTTCATTGGTAATCGGCATAATAGTATTTATTACTGCTTATAATCCGCCACCATTAATGGTTTGGCTGAACTTATACGCATATTCCGGTCTTATAACGACTTTCCTATGGCCTGTGATATTAGGTCTTTACTGGAAAAGGGCAAACACATATGGGGCTTTTGCTTCTATGATTACTGGAGTGGGTTCTTATATTGCTTTTGATAGTATATGGCCTCGACCACTAGGGATGAATACTATTGTCCTGCCCCTTATTATTTCTCTTGCTGCTTTTGTGATTTTTTCATTAGCAACTGAGAAGCCTTCGGAACGGATTATAGCTAAATTTTGGGGAATTTAAAGAGGGATGAAAGCACGGGAAACTTTCCGTGCTTTTTTTATGTTCTCCTATATTCCTAGACTTCGACTACTTTGCTAATCTAAATTTTCCTAAGGTGTGTGTGAGGGGGTCGGAGGCAACTATAATGCTTTTCCCTTCATGGCAATTCTACTCCCGATA
>CAYMGK010000303.1:0-1635 GCA_964389965.1 uncultured Clostridia bacterium
ATTTGGAGCAATTCTATGAATTTCAAATTCCACGGAGCTAGGGACACGTTCCATTGAAATGGTATGTAAATTGTAGTGGGACTATTTGTGTGTGGAATGATAGGCAAAAAATCATGAAAGGAATCTACATAAAAACGAACCGATACAAAAGCCCTAACTTAGTGTGCAGTGATAAGAAACACATTGTCGACCTTCGTTCTAATGGGAAATAAAGGGGTATTTGTGAAGGTTACCCTCGCACTGCGGGGATGGGCGTCTATAAAATCCTGACTAAAAAGGTGGTTATCATTATTGCTAGTCTTGAATGTAGGTGAACGGAAACGATGGGATGAAATAGTGAAAAGTTTTGGCCTACATGATGTCTACTATTTCAGTTCCTATGCGAAAGCATTTCAGCTCCATGGTGATGGGGATCCGGTGCTCTTTTATTTCGAAGAGGGTGGGACAAGGGCTATAAACATTGCAATGAAGCGAGATTTAGCGAACATCAAGTATTTTGCGGATAAAGTTCCGCCGGAAACACAGTATGACCTAATCACTCCTTATGGATATGGCGGGTTCTTAGTCGAGGGTGGAAAAACAAAACCATTGGAGCAAAAATACACAAACTTTTGTTTAGAGAATGGTATCATAAGTGAATTTGTACGTTTCCATCCTATGTTAGAGAATGCTAGGGATGCCTTAAGTATTTACGAAACAGTGGAATTAGGCAAGACCGTGTATATTGATCTTCGTGATAAGAACAACATATGGTCTAATTTTACGGGCAAGAATCGAAATGTTATTCGAAAAGCTAAGAATTTAGGTGTTGAAATCTTCTGGGGACGCTCGCCTCAATTATTTGAGAAATTCAAAGAGCTTTATGATCAAACCATGGCTGGCCAAAATGCTGATGATTATTATTATTTCACCAAGCCTTTTTATACCAGCATTATGTGGGATCTTAGAAATCACGCGATGATCTTCTATGCTACACACAAATCCGACATAATTGCAATGGCTATCATCTTATTTTGCAACCGCCAGATGCATTACCACTTATCGGGTTCGAATTGGGACTACAGGAACTATGCCGCCAACAACCTGCTTTTATATAAAGCTGCCCTATGGGGTCACGATAACGGCTTTGAGACGTTTCATCTGGGGGGTGGATTAGGGGGGGCAGAAGATAGCCTTTATCAATTTAAAAAAGCGTTTAATCGTAACGGTCATAGTGTGTTCTCTGTGGGGAAAGCCTGTTTTAATAGAGAGGCCTATGATATGTTGGTGGATATAAGGAAACAAGATAATAATTTTGATGCGGATTCCGGCTTTTTCCCCCTGTATCGTGCTTAAATCCTAGTGTGTCCAAGTGATTGTTCCTTTAAGCAACGCTTTAGGACTGGATATTGGATTACTAAGTGGAGCCTTGAAGTCGTCAAATTAATAAGTCTGATAAAAGGCAACCGGATTTAATGCCAAAATGGTCCCCTTGAGAAATATCTTTGTGATGATGTGGTGATGTTTAACCGTCTAGAAAGCTGAAAAACTTGCGATTCTGTTTGGAAACCGAATAGGTGAAGTCCTCCCTAGTTACTTTCTCTGGCATATTGCGTCTCCAGTTGCTTTCGTTAGTGAAGTGTTCATAGCCCCTTT
>CAYMGK010000304.1:0-1625 GCA_964389965.1 uncultured Clostridia bacterium
TTATTAGCCCCCTTTAGGGGGTTGGGGGTAAATATAATTTAAAAATTAAAAAATTTGAGATATGAAAACAAGAGCTGTAAGAATGTATGGTAAAAACGATCTTCGAATTGAGGAGTTTGATTTACCACCTATTAAAAATGATGAAATTTTGGCAAAAGTTGTAAGTGATAGTATTTGTATGTCAACTTACAAAGCTGCTGTTCAAGGGACAGACCACAAACGTGTGCCACAAGATATTGCAGAAAATCCAGTGATTGTAGGTCACGAATTTGCTGGTGAACTGATTGAAGTTGGTTCAAAATGGGCAGATAAATTTAAAGTTGGAGATAAATTCTCTATCCAACCTGCAATGAATTATGAAGGCGGTCCAGTTGGAATTTTAAGTGCGCCTGGATACAGCTATACCAATATTGGTGGAGATGCTACATACGTTGTAATTCCAAATGAGGTGATGGAGATGAATTGTCTTTTACCTTATAATGGGCCAGGATTTTTTCCTGCATCGTTAGCTGAACCTCTGTCGTGTGTGATTGGTGCAATGCACGCTAACTATCATACAAAACCAGGTTCGTATGTTCACGAAATGGAAATTGTTGATGGTGGAAATATGGCAATTCTTGCAGGCGTTGGTCCTATGGGATTGGCTGCAATTAATTATGCTATAAATCGAAAAGATAGAAAACCGTCACTTTTAGTAATTACTGATATTGATCAAGAAAGACTTGATAGAGCTGCATCACTTTATACAGTTGAAGATGCTAAAAAGAATGGTATAGAGTTGAAATATGTCAACACTAAAGAGATGGCAAATCCTGTTGAAGAGTTGAAGGGATTAACCAATGGAGTTGGATATAATGATGTTTTCGTTTTTGCACCTGTTGCTCCACTTATCGAGCAAGCTGATAATATTTTAGCTTTTGATGGTTGCTTAAACTTCTTTGCTGGTCCAGATAATCCAGATTTTACTGCACCATTGAATTTCTACAAAGTGCATTATGAAGCAACTCATATTACTGGTACAAGTGGTGGAAATACTGATGATATGAATGAAGCTCTTCAAATGATGAGCGAAGGGTTAGATCCAGCTGGATTGGTTACCCATGTCGGCGGTTTGGATGCTGTAATTGATACAACTTTAAGATTGCCAGAAATTCCTGGTGGTAAAAAGTTAATTTATACACACTTTACATTCCCTCTAACAGCGATAGCTGATTTTGAAGAAAAAGGCAAAGAGAATGAAGTGTTTAAAGAACTACATGAGATTTGTCAAAGACATAATGGCTTGTGGAATATAGAGGCTGAAAATCTGATTTTAGAGAAAGGTCATTTATTATAAAATATTTCAAAATAACATTTGTTAAAACAAAAAAAAGAGACGTACAATTATGCACGTCTCTTTTTTTAATAAAATTTTATGTTTTACCCAACCCCCTAAAGGAGGTTAGTAACCAGCGGGTTGCAAGTTGACAGCAGGTCTAAAAGGCCCCTTTACCGTGTCTAGCTGAAAGCAAGAGGGGATTTAGGGGTTATTCGTTGAGATTTTAGTTTTCTTTGTGGAGAACAATTTATCTTTATTCTACTCCAAATCTCATAATGGTTGTAGAATTAAATGTGTCACCTGCTTC
>CAYMGK010000305.1:0-1623 GCA_964389965.1 uncultured Clostridia bacterium
CTATTAAACCTGAAAATACTCCCTTAGGTAAATCAATCTGAGTAAGATCACCTGTAACTACAGCCCTAGACCCAAAACCTAAACGGGTCAAGAACATCTTCATTTGCTCAGAAGTAGTATTTTGAGCTTCATCTAAGATAACGAAAGAATCATCCAAGGTTCGACCCCGCATATACGCCAATGGTGCCACTTCAATAAGTCCCTTTTCCATGTAACGTCTATGAGAATCAGCACCTAAAATATCGTAAAGAGCATCATATAAAGGTTTAAGATAAGGGTCAACCTTATCTTGCAGATCTCCCGGCAAAAAGCCAAGTTTTTCGCCGGCTTCCACTGCCGGTCTCGTCAAAATAATTCTATTAACTTCTTTTTCTTTAAAAGCCGCTACCGCCATAGCCATGGCGAGATAAGTTTTGCCCGTACCCGCAGGCCCTATACCGAATACAATGTCATTTTGCTTTATAGCACCTGTATATATTTTCTGGCCGATGGTTTTAGGCTTAATAGGTTTTCCGCGATGAGTATAACACACTACCCCCTCATAGAGTTCCTTTATCATATCTCCTTCACCGTTTTTCGCAAGCGTCACAAAATATTTCACTTCATTTAATGTTAAGGAATCCCCTTTTTGCAGCATTTCAAGCATTTGACTAAAAAGTCGTTGAACAGATTCAACATCCCTCTTTTTACCTATTATAACAATTTCACCACCGCGGGTAATTATACTTACTTGGAATTTTGTTTCTATATACTTGATATTTTTGTCCCTATTGCCGAACAAAAGTGCAATACTTTTTATATTATCAATGGCAACTTTAGATTCTACTAGATCTTCCGTTGGATCACTTGCCAATTTTTTAGCTAGGCTTTCCCCCAAATTTTCTCCTCCCTAGTGATTAATTTTTCTTTTTTGACCTATATCCTCTACCACTTCAAGTGTGATTGTACCGATGACCGATTTTTCATCAGGGCCCAAGAGAAATTCCATTTTTTTTTGGTTTACTTTATCACTTTTTGAAATATCCCCTAACTGTTGAAGCAATTCCGCCTCTGCTACCTGGGATGCTTCTTCTATACCGATAAATTCCCTGACAGTCTCTAGTTCAATAAACTCTATAATACTGCACTTTAAACCTCCTACAGATTGTGGTAAGATATTGAGTTCCTTTAAGTGCTTTTTGTCATATAAAGTATATGGAATACTTCCTAAGTGTAAATTGAAGACTTTATTTCCAAATTGAATTACAATAGATTTTTTTGTATTTCCTGTAGGTGTTTTCTTTGTTTTTATTAAAGGAATTTTAACGGCTTTTTGATGCCACACCCTTGCTTTTACAATGCCCTGTGCGTGAACCCAAAGTACGTTTTCCTCCGTCCCTTTATCCTGTTCTTCAAGTTGTTCCTCATTTAAAATAATTTTCCCGGCTACTAAGACATCCCCTTTACTCACAGTTTGACCCGGTTCAACTAATGCTTCGCCACGTAAGATAATTATTTCCTCTATTATACCATCTTTTGAAGCTATTATATCACAGGGCGTATTTTCTTCAAGCTTAGGCGGTAATTGCTTTTTCACCAGTTCGACAATGAGCTTGGAGCCCTTGATTTCCATTTCGGCCCATG
>CAYMGK010000306.1:0-1621 GCA_964389965.1 uncultured Clostridia bacterium
AAAGTTCCTATAACATCTTCCGAAGTCTTAGTTACTGCTGTAAGTTTCGACACGGCTGCAATACTTGCCAGAGCTTCCCCTCTAAAGCCCAAAGTATTAATACTGAAAATATCATCGGCCATGCTGATTTTACTTGTAGCATGGCGCTTGAATGCTAATTTTACGTCTTCCCTTAACATACCTTTGCCGTCATCAGTGACTTTTATACTTCTTTTGCCACCTTTTTCGATCTCAACAATAATGTTTTTGCAACCGGCGTCTATGGAGTTTTCAATAAGTTCTTTTACCACAGAAACTGGCCTTTCAATAACTTCTCCGGCCGCTATTTTGGAGGCTACATCATGATCCAGAATGTTAATCTTCCCCATTTTGTTTTCCCCATCCTCCCTAAACCAATTGCTGCTTGATGGAAAATAAAATATTTAATGCTTCTAAAGGGGTTAAAACATCGATATCTACAGATTTTATTTGTTTTATTATTTCTTCATTTTTATAAATATCTAGATTTAATTGGTTGTTTTTTGAACTTATATCATCGCTTTCTGCAATATTAAATACTGCAGATCTATCTTCAGGATGATTCTGTTCCAGTTCAGTCATTATTTTTTTAGCTTTTTTAATTATTGCATCGGGAATCCCCGCTAGTTTTGCTACCTGTATACCATAACTTTTGTCCGCTTCGCCTGGAATAATTTTCCTCAAAAATATAATTTCATCACCTTTTTCTTTGGCAGTAATTTTATAATTTTTAATCCCATTTAACTCTTTTAATTCTGTCAGCTCATGATAATGAGTAGCGAAAAGTGTCTTAGCTTTAATTTTTTTTTGTATGTAGTCAATAATTGCCCAAGCAATGGAAAGACCATCAAAAGTGCTAGTCCCACGTCCTACCTCATCTAAAATTAATAGACTTTTATTAGTAGCATACTTTAATATATTAGCCATTTCCGTCATTTCTACCATAAAGGTACTCTGACCGGAAGCTAAGTTGTCCGAGGCGCCGATACGTGTAAAGATACGATCTACCAACCCTATTTGAGCTTTTTTTGCGGGAACAAAACACCCTATTTGCGCCATAAGCACAATTAAAGCAACCTGTCGCATATAGGTAGATTTACCCGCCATATTAGGTCCAGTTACTACAGAGACCATGTTTTCACCGCAATTTATCAGAGTATCATTTGGTATGAAAAGTTCTTTCTTTAAAGTAAGTTCCACGACTGGATGTCGGCCTTCAATTATTTTGATTTCATCATTTAAAGTCATTTCTGGTTTTACATAATCGTTGTTATGGGAAATTTCGGCGAGTGATAGCAAGGCATCTAATGAAGCTATTTTATAAGCACTTAGTTTAAGCCTTGGTATTTCATTTACTAGCTTGTTCCGAACTTGGCAGAAAACATTATATTCTAACTCGCGGAGTTTTTCTTTGGCATCAAGTATTAGAGATTCGTATTCCTTAAGCTGTTCAGTAAAAAAGCGTTCAGAATTTGCTAAAGTTTGTTTCCTGATATAATGCTCGGGAACCTTGGAAAGATTAGCCTTTGTTATTTCAATATAATAACCAAAAACCCTATTGAACCCGATCTTTAATGATTTTATCCCTGTTTTTTTTCGTTCG
>CAYMGK010000307.1:0-1327 GCA_964389965.1 uncultured Clostridia bacterium
ACGAATCTAGAAGCATTCCATATTTTATTTGCAAAATTTCGGCTCGCTTCTACTTTCTCCCAATAAAACCTTAGATCATTACCTGGTGCATTCCCTGTGCACAATGTGAATCTGAGTGTGTCCGCACCATATTCCTTGATGACCTCCAATGGGTCAATACCATTGCCCAAGGATTTACTCATCTTTCGGCCCGAAGCATCTCGGACAAGACCCGTTATAACAACAAATTCAAAAGGCGGTTGTTTCATGAATTCCATACCAGAGAAAATCATTCTTGCAACCCAAAAGAAAATAATATCATAGGCTGTTACCAAAACTGAAGTGGGATAAAAATATTTTAAGTCCGGCGAGTCTTCTGGCCAACCTAATGTTGAGAAAGGCCACAATGCGGAGCTGAACCATGTATCGAGAACATCTGAATCTTGCTCGACATTGCCACTGCCGCAATGCTTGCAAGCTGTTATATCAGTTCTAGACACAATTGTTTCGCCACATTCTTTGCAGTACCAAGCCGGAATTCTATGCCCCCACCATAATTGTCTTGATATACACCAGTCGCGAATATTTTCTAGCCAGTTCATGTAAATCTTTGCAAACCTTTCCGGGATAAATTTAACATTTCCTTGTCTTACAATTTCAATGGCGGGCTTGGCCAAAGGTTTCATTTTAACAAACCACTGTTTTGAAACTGTAGGTTCAACAATAGTGTGGCAGCGGTAACAATGACCCACACTATGCTCTAAATCCTCCATTTTTTCGAAAAAGCCTTCCTCCTGCAGTTCTTTCACAAGGGCCTTCCTACACTCAAACCTATCCATACCTTTGAATTTTCCTGCTTTATCATTCATAAAACCCCTATTATTTATAACCGATATTATAGGGAGATTGTGACGCAAACCCATTTCAAAATCATTCGGATCATGGCCCGGCGTAACTTTAACCGCACCTGAGCCAAATTCCATATCAACATAGGAATCAGCGATAATGGGAATTTCTTTGTCCAAAATAGGTAAAATGAGGGTTTCCCCAATCACATCTTTATAGCGTTCATCATTGGGGTTTACCGCCACAGCAGTATCCCCAAGAATAGTTTCGGGCCTAGTAGTTGCTATCGTTAAATATCCTGTTCCACTTTTATAGGGATATTTTATATAATATATTTTATCCAACCGATCTTCATGTTCAACTTCAATATCTGAAAGAGTTGTTTTGCAAGTAGGGCACCAATTTACGATATAATCACCACGATATATTAAGTCTTTTTCATATAAAAGTACAAAAACTTCTCTGACCGCCTTGCTTAGCCCTTCATCCATTGTGAATCTAA
>CAYMGK010000307.1:1337-1600 GCA_964389965.1 uncultured Clostridia bacterium
TCTTTTGTTAATCCTTCATCAGACAATTGTTCTTTAACTTTTGCTTCTGTTGCAATTCCTGCATGATCAGTACCAGGTAACCATAGTGCCGAAAAGCCTTGCATGCGCTTAAACCTTATCAGAATATCCTGTAAAGTATTATTCAATGCGTGGCCCATATGGAGCTCACCTGTAACATTAGGTGGTGGGATAACTATAGTAAAGGGTGGTTTTTTTGGGTCCCTATCTGCATAAAAGAGATTTTCCTTTTCCCAAAATCCATA
>CAYMGK010000308.1:0-1599 GCA_964389965.1 uncultured Clostridia bacterium
CTTCTAATGTTATTTCTTCGATAATTTCAACCATGATTTCTATCTCCTTTTCTGTTATACTCATATTGAGTAATTTTCTATGGAGCCGTTATGCAGTTGCACCTGCTAGGCTCTTGTTTTTCGGCTGTAATTTGAATTTTTATCCCTTTAGCAACTAATCGATCGGCTTCTTTTAAAAGTGCTGTTAAATCGTCGTTTTTTTCGATTGTTTGATATTCTCCTGTGGCAATACTTTTAACTTTTAACAACCACATTACTTTTCTTCCTCTTGGCTACAGTGATCGCAATATTTACAACAATCGCAGCAATCATCCATATCCTCATCTAAATAAACCTTAAACATTACCAGTAATGCAATCACCGCACACACTGACATAACAACCGTTCCAACTGCTGACACTATGTTAAACATATATTACGCCCTCCTTTATTGCCATAAATTTATTTACAAAGTAAATTTGACCCTTGCCTGTAACTTTTGTTGTGCTAGTCGTTCTTACACTACCGTCAGGATTGTTGATCGCTCTTTTCTTTACTTCCATAAGTCCAAGATCCATGCTGTATTGTGTTGGCAAGTTGAAACTTTCGCCTTTCCTTTTAATCAAATATCCATTTTCTCTTAACCATGCAAATAATCTGTTTTGTCCAATGTCGTATCCGTTTTGAGATATTAACTTTGCAAGCTCCCCTACTAAACAGCTATTTTCAGAAGCTTCTACCGAATCAGCGAATAAAACTTTCGGTTTGTTTCTTTCATTCTCTGCTTCTGCTAACTCTCGCTTTGCTCTTTCTTCTTTTAGATTTGTTGCTAGCTGGATTAAGAAGTCTGGATCGGTAATCGCCCTTTCTACTGTCTCATCTGTCATATAAGCTCCGTGCTTTCGGATAGATGGTAGGACTTCGGAAGTTACCCAGCGTTTGAATTTTTTTAATTTACTGATTCTTTCAATGGTTTCTATGGGGTACGCATCCTGTACCCCGTCTTTGTTTGTCTTTTGGGGTTGCATTGCAAAGAGTAATGCATACAGTCCACTTTCATTTATTGCTATAGCCTTTTGGAGTCTTCCCATGGTATCAACAATTTCTACCGTTCTTTTGTCCTCTTCCTCTAACCTTCCTAAACTTCTGCTATGGTTTGTATCACCAAATAAATTGCAAATATCCTTCCCCACAAACCATGGTTCGTTATTTTTAATTAACGTTCTTATCTCTCCAAATTCTTCATTTTTAAATATTTCTAAGTTCATTGTTTCCTCCTTTGAATTTATAGTTTCTTATTTTGAAACTTCGTGGGCAAAAAAAATATCTTCTATACTTTTATTGAATAATATTGAAAGCTTTTCCGCCTCTTGTAGCGAAAATTTTACAATTCCATTTTCTTTTTTAGAGTAATTCGGAACTGATATCCCTAAAATATCTGAAACTTCAAATTGTGTCATGTTATTTTCTTTTCTCAAATTCTTTACTTCACTCAAATTTTCTCACCTCTTTTCTTGTTTCTTACTATGTTATTATTATAGTTTCAATTTTTGAAAATGTCAAGCCTTTTTGCTTGTTACGCTTCTGGGTTATAAATGACTGCTTCGTCATCTATTTCAT
>CAYMGK010000309.1:0-1580 GCA_964389965.1 uncultured Clostridia bacterium
TTTTGCGTTTTTTGATAACCATTAAATTCCCGCATTTAGGACATGCTTTATCGATTGGTCTATCCCACAATGCAAATTTACAGTCAGGATAATTCAAGCAGCCGTAAAAAGTTCTTCCTCGCTTTGACTTTCTCACTACTAAACTTCCACCACAATCAGGGCATTCAACTCCAATTTTTGTTATAATAGGCTTAGTATTTTTGCATTCGGGAAAACCTGGACATGCTAAAAATTTGCCGTATCGCCCCCGTTTTATGACCATGTTTTTGCCACAAAGTTCACATTTTTCATCACTCACTTCTTCTTGGATCTCTACCTTCTTTAATTTTCTTTCTGCCACTTCAAGTTTTTTATCAAAACCTTTATAGAATGAGTTAAGTACCTCTTGACGTTCCTGTTGCCCTAACTCAATTTTATCCAGTTGTTCTTCCATTTCAGCTGTGAAGTCTATATCAACTATGTCACAAAAAAATTCTTGTAAAATTTTAACAACAACTTCTCCTAACTCTGTTGATTTGAAACGTTTGTCTTGCTTTTCTACATATCCACGCTTTTGTATGATATCTATTGTTGGAGCATATGTGCTTGGTCTACCTATACCTTTCTCTTCAAGAACTTTTACCAACATTGCTTCAGTATATCTTGCGGGTGGTTTGGTAAAATGTTGCCTAGGTAATAGTTTTAATAACTCTAATTTCTGACCTTCTTTCAACTTAGGAATCTGCTTATCGTCATTTTCGGATTGTTCATCAGAGCCTTCTGTGTAAAGCACCGTAAAACCGGGGAACCTAATTGTAGAACCCGAAACTCTAAAAATATATTCACCTGCCTTAATGTCGACAGACACAGTATCATACACTGCAGAAGACATTTGGCTGCTTACAAATCTTTCCCAGATAAGTTTGTATAATCTATATTGATCTTTTGTAAGGGATTCTTCAAGTTCTTCGGGTGTTCGCAATGCGGATGTTGGTCTTATCCCTTCGTGAGCATCTTGCACATTTTTTTTGCTTTTCTGCACAGCAAATCTTTTACCCAAATATTCTTTACCATGTTCATTCTTTATATATTTCGCTGCTTCTTTTCGTGCTTGTTCTGATACTCTTATAGAGTCAGTTCTCATATAAGTAATTAAGCCTACAGTACCTTCTTTTTTTATATCTAAACCTTCATACAACTGTTGGGCAATCATCATGGTCTTTTTCGCCGTAAATCCCAGTTTTCTAGCAGCTTCTTGCTGCATGCTACTAGTAATAAATACAGGTGAAGGGTGCCTTTTTCTTTTGCTTTTCTTCACATTTGTAACCCTAAATAGCTCCTGCTCTATTTCTGCCATGATTTCATTTGCTTGTGTTTCGTTGCAAATATCTATTTTAGTGTTATTTTTTGAATGGAGCTGTGCTAGCACTTTAGCACTATTATCTTTTAAATCCGCTTCAATAGACCAATATTCCTTTGGAACAAATTCATTTATTTCTTTTTCCCTATCACAAATTATTTTAACAGCAACTGACTGCACTCTTCCTGCACTGAGCCCCCGTTTTACCTTTTTCCACAATATGGGGCTTATCTTGTACCCT
>CAYMGK010000310.1:0-1574 GCA_964389965.1 uncultured Clostridia bacterium
AAAACCCAGATATACCTTCTGCTATATCAGCAGCGGCCATAGGCCCGTGAAAAGTTACCAAATTTGATCTTTGGGCGAAAGCTATATGTAATGCGGTAATGTCGCTATATCCAACAAACACTTTAGGATTGTTTTTTACAATATCATAATTTATCAAATCAAGAATCCGGGGTGTCCCATATCCCCCCCGAAGACATATAATCCCATCTATTTTCCTATTTTCAAACATAGTATTAATATCATTGGCTCTACTTTTATCAGTACCTGATAGATAACCATATGTCATATATGCAGACTTTCCTATCTCAACTGTAAAACCAAGCTGTGTTAACTTAAATTCCGCTTTTTCAAGGTTTTCTTTACTAACTGGACTTGATGGAGCTATTAAACCTATTGTATCACCTTTTCTAAGTGCCTTTGGCTTATTCACAATTAAGGCCCCCTAATTTAGGATACTTTTATTTTGTTTCTATATGTATTGATATTTTTAATGGCACTATCCCCTACCCTTTATTCCGGGTGTTGTAAAAAGGTGTAAGAGATGTTTGTTCTACATTATGTTACAATAGAATAAAAGGATTTCGAATGGGTGAGTGTAGTGAAAACAGGAGTAGCCAATGCACCATTACATGGTGGGCACTGTCCGCGGTGGTTATTTGAAAAGATGAAACAACTTGGCGCGGCAATAGTTGAAATCATAGTAATTGAATACGGACCGGAAGAGGTACTTCGGCGACTTTCAGACCCTGTATGGTTTCAAACTTTCGGCGGTGTATTGGGCTTTGATTGGCATTCCTCCGGTCTTACTACAGTTGTGTGTGGTGCATTAAAAGAGGGCTTGAAAAAAAGTCAGGGCGAACTAGGCGTGTTTTTCGCCGGTGGAAAAGGCAAAGCCTCCCGCAAAACACCCTTGGAAATTGTCGAAGCAGGGGAAAAATATGGCCTGTCAAATGATTTGAAGGATTTGCAGGATACAAGTCGCCTTGTGGCCAAGGTTGACTCAGCGGCGGTGCAAGATGGATATCAACTATATCACCATTTTTTTGTGTTTGATAAAAATGGCAATTGGGCTGTGGTTCAACAAGGCATGAATGAGAAGAATCGTTATGCAAGGCGTTATCACTGGTTAAGCGAGAATTTAAAAAGCTTTGTGGACAATCCGCATTCAGCTGTATGTGGGCTTGTGGAATCAAATGTACTTAATTTGGTCTACCACCACAATGAGGCCACGCGGAAAGCATCAGTGGAGCTCTGCAGGGAAAAACCCGAGCAGATCTCCGGAATATACAAATCAATTATTGCACAAGGTCATCAGGAGCCGGAGGCAGTACAGTTAAGTCTATTTTCGCAGGGTATCAGTAATGTTCAACGAGGTAGCATTGATATTTCACCTAAAAATCTACGCGTTCTAACAATGCCAAAACATCATTCGATTAAATCCTCCAGTTACCTAAATAAAATTTTACTCAAACTGTATGAACGACCACCGGAAGACTATAAAAACCTACTTAAAATTCCTGGCGTGGGGCCTAGTACACTGCGGGCACTGGCAATGGTTGCAGAGGTAACACATG
>CAYMGK010000311.1:0-1572 GCA_964389965.1 uncultured Clostridia bacterium
TATGCTTATTTGCATACTATAATTTTACTCTAACAATAAGTTTTGCGAGTAGAGTCGATACGGTGAATCTTACCACAAATAGACAGACTGTAATTAAAAAGCCACGGGATATGTCGTTCCAACTATGGCTGAGATTATTTTTTCGCAAGTTTTCCGGCAGTATTTTTCCGTCACTAACGACAACAGAAGGAAGGCCCTCGTATTGGGTTGGAATACTTAAGTCCATTTCCACCTATTTTATTCGGGTTTTTAAAAGATACTCACTACCAATTTATACAGGAGCCAAATATTAAAGTGCCAACAAATCATACAAAAAAACAAGGGGGAGCTATGAGCAAAAAAAGAAAGGAATGATTTTGACTACATAGTTAACAGTAGGTACAACAAGACTCATGTAAGTGATGAAGACCCGGATAATATAGACGGGTATAAAACTTGGCATATAAGACCCTAATTCAGATTAAGGTAGTGAAAGCCCGGAATTTAGCAAAAATCGCCAGGTGAAACAATCACTGCAAAATTGTGGGACAAGCCACTATTAAATCTCGTCTTATTTTTATTAGAGTGTGACGCTGATGTTGTGACATAAAAATAACAAGGTTTCGCCTCTTTTGTTAGGCGAGATACCTTGTCTGTTATCTATTGCCATATTCGTCAATTATTAAATGCCTCTTCCTCAACTTTAATAATTTCATCAATTGGAACTAATACACCGTTCTTCATCAGAATTTCCCTTTTATATTCATCTATTTTTTTAATTCTACCTGTGGTAGTCAAATAAACTCCTCCGTCTTTTTTATCATCAGGTAAAAAATAAGTTATCTTCACTTCAGGTTCTTCTTTGATTTTTTTCATTAGTATTTGTAATTTGTGGTTTAATTCTTTTTTCATATAGTGGTCCAACTCAACTCTTTTTTCTGTAATTCTTGCTGTTTCTCTTACTGCCGAGTCATGGCCGGTCAAGGCGGCAAAGGGAGAAAATTGTGCTGCACGGTTTTTTATTGGCATAGGTGGTCTTTTCTTGGATATATGCCTTGGAAGATTTATTATATCACCGTATTTATCTGTCATGCCCTATGACCCCCAATTTGTTTGTTTCTATCTAGGGTTGTAGCCCCTTCTTCTAGATTTGCTCCCTTTATTACCGCATTTTTTCCGTATTTCTTTTTGATGTTTAATATGGTTTCTTGGAGCTTTCTTTCCCTTAAAAGTTCAATTTCCTCTTTCTTTTTTTCCCTTTCTGCCTCTTTATAATCTGTAAAGAGATTGAGTTGTTCTATTTTATCCTCTTCTTCTTTAATACTTCCTTCTTCTAAGACATTGTTTGCCGATAGGTTCACTCTTCTGATCAAAAGATTTTTATCCACTATTCTTTCAAAGAGCTCCAATACTGCATCAGTAATTAACTTTGTTGATGATGTATGTCTATCTAGATTTATGGTGCCTTGGGCTGATTTCGGTCTAGGTCTACCATAGGCATCAGTAGATATTTCCCCTTTATATGTCTTTTTTATTTTAGGGTCTAGTAGACTTTCCCTATCATAACCTATCCTTAATACCAGTTGATTTGTC
>CAYMGK010000312.1:0-1272 GCA_964389965.1 uncultured Clostridia bacterium
CCCACCGCCACCTTGCCGTTGCACCGATCACCCCGATGAATAGGGGACTGAAAGAAACAGCCGGCCCGTTTGCGTGCGATGACCAGCTTTATTTAGCTGCTCTATTATTTCGCCGTAACCGGCCCCGCCGGCATGCATTTCGAAAATGAGCTTTACGGCCCTGCTCTCCACTGGATTGATAACATACTTCCGGTCCGGTCCGACGTCGTAACCCAGGGGTGGCCGTCCCCCAGTGTGCTTGCACTGGTAGGCAGTTTCGCGCATACCTTTCATTACTTCCCGGGCCAGGTTTTTGGAATAGTATTCCGCCATGCCCTCAAGCACGCTTTCCAGGATGATGCTCTCAGGGCTGTCGTCAAGGTTCTCCGTGACGGATACAATCCTAACGCCGTTTTTCTTTAGCTCCCGGCGGTAGAAGGCGCTGTCGTACCGGTTTCGGGCGAAGCGGTCCAACTTGTGCACTATAGCCAGATCAAAGATTCCCAGCTTGCTATCCTCTATCATTTCCAGAAAACCTGGCCTGTTGTCCATGGTGGCAGACCTGGCTTCGTCTGTGTAGGTTTTGACAATCCTGATATCATTCTTTTCTGCATATTCGGTAATGGCCCGGATCTGCGCATCGATGCTTTCCTCGCGTTGATTGTCGCTGGAATAGCGGGCGTAGATGGCGGCTGTGAGGGTGTTCACGTTAACCTCCTGTTTGCTTTTCTCTTCACAAGGCTTGTTGTGGCATGCGCTAGTTCGGATAAATTTGTTTACATTATAATAATATACATTGCAAATATGTAAAGAAACTGTGCAAAACGGTAAAAAACGATGCATAAAGAAACATATGTTGTATAAATGGTTCTCAGGGGCGTATTCACGATTGGTTAATAATTGAGATGTTGAGTATACTATATTTAAGTGATAGCTATCTATTTGCGAATAGGGTGATTAACTCGAATCGTCGACCGGCTGGTTGACTTGGTAAACATCTAGGGTTGATTGCCCTATTCTCGTTTGTACGGAGCCCAATCCCAAATGCGAACCTTCCTGCGGAAATTACATAATGAGCAGACATCGTCACTTAGGGGCTTTTTCCACTTACCGCTTGAGGGAAGGTATCTCTGTCTTATCACGCCAAGAAATAAATCATTTAGTTGTATTAGTTCTTCGTCCTCAGACGTTTTGGGTTCTACTGTTTTCACCTCGTAGTCAAGCCCTTTAGAAAATGCCCCATAGTTTAGCTCCCTTTTTAAATATTCTATAAAATTATCCTCTTTGATTCGG
>CAYMGK010000312.1:1289-1572 GCA_964389965.1 uncultured Clostridia bacterium
TGTCGTCGGGATATATGTAGATGTTGCCGCTAAAATTTTTTATATTATTTTGGATTAGCATACGAGTGAAATAATTATACGCAAAATGTTCTTTGTTATTAAAATACCTTTTTATATTTAGCCGATTTCTGCGAACAACAATGGTGCGTTGCGAAAGATAAACATCCTGCAACGCACGTTTCATAACTTCAAAGTACACAGTGCGTCTTTTGAAAGACATAACTTGGTAATGCATTTCGCTAAAAAACTCATGCTTGCAGCGTATATCCTTGATTAGACATCT
>CAYMGK010000313.1:0-1559 GCA_964389965.1 uncultured Clostridia bacterium
TTTGAGGAAGGTATAAAAAAAGCAATTGAGTGGTATAAGGGGAATTTGTGAGGAAATATAAGCACGCTTTAGAGTTCATTTCTAAAATGTGGCCGGACGGGTGCCGAAAAAGCATAATTCCATTTTTCTGTAGGTGAATTTATGACAAGTATAGTACATATTATAACTAGCCTTGGTAGGGGCGGGGCAGAAAATATGCTTTACAAACTATTAAAGCATTCCAACAAACAAAAGTTTAAGCATAAAGTAATTTGTCTTATGGATAAGGGCGTTTATGGAAGTAGGATTGAGGATTTAGGTATAGAGGTAAACTATCTAAACATCAATATCAGAAATGCTTTACCTTCATTGTTAAAGGCAAAGGGTATTTGTAAAAACACTGATATTATTAACACATGGCTTTATCATGCTGATATTTTTGGTTTCGTGATTGCAAAACTATTACTTAGGAAAAAACTTATTTGGAATATAAGGCATAGCAATTTGGACAAGGATGCCAACAAGTCTTTAACATTAAGGATAGTTAAAATAAATTCATACCTGTCAAAATATGTGGATCATGTTACATACAATTCATATAAGGCATTGGATAACCACCTGAAAATCGGATACTTGGAAAAAAACCTCAAAGTTATTCCCAATGGCTTTGAACTAGACGAGTTTAAGTTTGAACCTGATGCTAGACAAAGAGTAAGAAGGGAACTAGGTTTAAAAGAAAATTGTCGGGCTGTTATTACTGTAGGTAGATGGGATGTACAAAAAGACTATTACACTTTATTTAAGTCTTTAAACGTGCTAAGAGGAACGGAAATAAAATATAAAATGATTATGGTTGGTGCAAACTTGGACTGTACAAATGACGAACTTATATCATTAATCAAAAGATATGATTTGAAAGATAAAGTAATCTTACTTGGACGTAGAGATGATATACCTGCCTTATTGTCCGCTGCTGATATTTATATTTCCCCGTCATTGGGAGAAAGCTTTTCAAATGCTATAGGGGAAGCCATGGCATGTGAGCTGCCATGTATAGTTACGGACGTGGGGGATTCAAAGATAATCGTAGGGGATACCGGTACAGTGGTACCGGTAAAGGATTATAAAAAAATGGCTTGCGAAATGCTAAACCATATTAATCGCCCTGACCTTTCTAGGAATACAACTGCAAGAAAAAAGATAATGGATAATTACGAAATAAAAAGGGTAACGGAAATCTTTGAACAAAATTTCGATGAAGTGGTCTTTCGACATTGTAATTGATGGGGGATAAAAAATGCTTGTATATCAAATGAAGAAAAGGATAAGGAATCTTTCCCAAAAGTATGTTTTTATGGGAAGGCTATATAGTTTTGCAAATATAATTAAGGTTTCGTTACTATCGTTTTTAAGTGATGAGGCTTTTGCAAAATTAAAATACAAAGAAAACACGGGAAAAACATTAAATCTTAAAAATCCCACCACTTTCAATGAAAAATTATGGTGGTTAAAATTACACAATAGGGATCCATTGCTAACTGTCTGCTCAGATAAGTACAAGGTGAGGGATTATGTTAAAA
>CAYMGK010000314.1:0-1548 GCA_964389965.1 uncultured Clostridia bacterium
AACACGCTCTGTGAATTGTGAGAATTTTTACGTTATTGCGTCTATGACCTTTAACAGCACACCTTTGCGTAGTGGCGGATTTTATGCACTACTGTTGATACGAAGCATCAAAGTTCAGATTTAGCGAAAAGTTTCATACGAAGCACTTCACCCGCCATTACGCAAAACCCTTGTTAGCACCAGTTATTTATATTTTGTATCCTAATAGTATTTCCATCGCTTTGTAAAAAAACTGTCTATTACATAGATTTAGCATTGGTATTTTATCTTCATTTCCTGATTTGAAGAAAAAGAAAGTCTTTTGAAAGTTCTTGTGTTCAATGAATAAATCACTGCCTTTTGAATACATTCTTTTTATTTCATTAAATCGGTATGTAAATTCTTCTTTTTCTCCTTTTATGAAAGTTATTTGTCCAATTCCAAGTTTTATATAAGGAGTGTATGAGTTGCTTTCGTGAGAATACAAATTGAAAAGAATATGACCCTTTTGTTCAAGATCCTTCTCCATTTTGTCAAGTAGATAAATTGTCCAATATTGCTCAACTCTGCGGCAAAAGTTCAATTCAATTCCTTGCTCTTCAATTTTTGTTTTCTTATCGAATGTTCCTTCTTTAACGTACGCTATTTTACCATTGTTAGTATTTAAAAAAACGTAAAGAAAGTCCGTTCCTTGATAATTAAAATTCACCTTTTTTTCTACTTGATATAGATAGACATCAGTTATGTCGTTAAAATTTACTTCTGTGTCAACGGTAATGTTATTTCTATTGTCAACACACTTGTATTCTGCAAAACCATTAACACCAACAAAGAAATTACTGTGTATAAATTTGTTTGAAGCATTCATTATCCATAACGCAATAGCGGTAGGAACTACAAACCAAATTACAGTCCATATTTCATTAGGGTTTCCTATGAAATATATTAATGTTCCGATTATCAAACCGACTAAAAGACCTTTTAGTAAACGAAATGTTTTTTGCGAACCAGTCAGAGGTTCAATTCCAACAACTAAATCGGAGAATGCTCCAATAATTTTTCCAATCCGTTTCGGAAGTTTTAAAAAGTCAAAATTTTCGTCCAATTTGTTGCCCCATAAGTCAAAAATTGGTTTAAACTGCGGAGTTTCTTGTTGTTCTCTATCTCTATAGGAATAAAAAGGCTTGAATGGTTCATAATAAAATCTTTCTTCTTCTTCCTTTTGCTGTCTCTTTTCTTCTTGCTTCTTTTCTTCTTGTTTGACCCTTTCTTCAGTTGTTTGTCTGTTAAGGTAACTTAACAATTGACTGTCATAGGCTTCTTTACTTGCAGGGTCATTAAGTATATCATAGGCTTCTTTAACTTCTATGAATTTTTTAGCAAAAAAAGCATCTCCAAAATTTTTGTCAGGATGATATTTTATAGCAAGTCGTCTAAATGCTTTCTTTATCTCGGCTTCACTTGCTCCGATTTTTATTTCTAATGTATCGTAATGGTTCTTCATTGTCCGTTATAATTGGTGCTAACGGTTCGAAGCTTTGCGTTCGGGCGAAATTTACCTTACAAAAC
>CAYMGK010000315.1:0-1535 GCA_964389965.1 uncultured Clostridia bacterium
AAAAAATAGCGCATACTATAGATAGAAAAAGAGAAAAGAGGAAAAGAAAATGAAACAATTCAAAATTTTACAAACAGACGAAAGCTTTTTTATCACGATGTTTAATAAAGGAAAAGTCGAACTTTTCATAGAAAGTTTTGATCCAGCAGCAGACATTGAGGCTCTAATCGATTCAACCGATCTAAGAGATTGGGAAGGATATGAAGAACCACAAAAAGAATATATAAAGTTAATTACTTCGGAAATCGATTACGAGGTGATCGCAGATGAGAAATGGATTTACCCCAGAAAGATGAACAGAGAAGCTCAAGAATCTTTTAATTTAGACATCCTGACTTGGGATGAATACTACGGAAGATAAACATAATAAAGGAGGAAGAGAAAATGAAAAAGGAAAACTACATTTACAAAGAAGAAGGAAACAGAGTAACACTAACGGATAAAAGAACAAATACAAACTTTAGAGGTGAAAAATATACAGAGAACGGAAAAATTTATGTAAGAAGCCAAGAATGGCTAAGCATGACGATGATTGCAAAATACAGAAAAAACTTTGTAAAATAAAAACAAAACAAAAACCTTAAACAAATACTCAGAGGAGGAAAAGAAAATGACTTTACAAGAAAGAATAAAAATAGCAGAAGAAAGACTAACAAAAATGGACAATCAAAGAAAGTATTTTGCAGAACAATATGCAGAAACAGGTGAAAAATTATACAAAGAGATGGCAATTCAAACTGGCAAAGATATAGACAAATTAACAATAGTAATTGGTGAAGCATTAATACAACTTGGAAATAAATAAATGTCTAGGAGGAAAAGAAGATGAAAAATACAACGCAGTGGGAAGTTACTAAATATGGTCAACTTATTGAACGCTCAGATATTGAAAGAGGAGATATTGGATGTATAACAACCAAAATATACAAATATCGAGGTAAATGTTATATAGAACTTTGGGAAAACGGATCTAACATTTTTTTTAGCAAAACATTCATTTTAGCGAAATGATTGACTAATGCTAAACCTACCGAGGAGAAAAAAGATGACAAACATTATAAAATATAATTACATCGGAATCAGAGGAACTGACGATCCTCTACAAGTAGGAGAAATGTTGACAACGTCTTATCTCTGGAATCATGAATTAGATAGGAGCACATACGACACAGACGAACCGGTCGAATTGGGCGGAGTATGTGCAGTAGACACGATGATAAACGGATCTACTGTTGAGCATATTGACTGGAGATATGCCAGCGAAAGCGAAAGAGAAGAACTTTTTGAAGAATTGAAAAAGCAGATTCATGAAACAATTAAATTTGCCAAAAAAACTTATTGCTTCAGTCACTACTACATAATAGGTAGCGAAGAATATACCGATCAATATTGGTCAGATGATGACAGAGAAATTCACTTAGTGGATGCAGTTGTAATTGAAGAAGTTTAATATTTTTTTTACTCTTAATTTAATAAAAATTATTAAAAACATATAAAAAAACACTTTACATGGTATAAAAAATAATATATACTAT
>CAYMGK010000316.1:0-1535 GCA_964389965.1 uncultured Clostridia bacterium
CATTCCAGCACTATCATATTTCGTCGGTTCCATAGTCATTTCGGCTGCAAAGGCCTCCGTCATTGTATTTATATTTTTATTTCTATACGCCGCTATGCCAAAAACCAATAATATGATTGTGACAAGGGATAAAGCTAAAAACCGCCTTGATTTTTGCATTTCGTCATCTCCTTTGGTGCCTAGCACCCAAGTTATATAGTTATACGGACATTCCGACCTGTTGTATAGACTGGTCTAGGCAAGGGAGTCCATTACTGCATATTAATCAGTCAAGATTTAACAATCTTTTTATGAATTCCGGAATTACAAAACAACTTTTCATAATATCTTTGTTGATATATTTAGTATCTAAATGAAATTTCTCTGCTTTCGGCTTCCAGTATTTCTTTGAGCCCATAGTGAAAGTCCAAAAACCGCCAGGATATGTAGGGACCGTTGCTATAAACATTTTTACAATGGGGAAAAGACTGTTCAGTCTTTTATATATGTTTACCATCATCTCAGAATAGAATATGGGAGATTCGCTTTGACATACCATCAAACCGTCTTTATGTAAACAATCATATAAATCTTTATAAAACTCCAACTCAAAGAGCTTCACTGCAGGCCCTACCGGGTCTGAAGAATCTATAATAATTATATCATAAAGGTGCTCCCTTTTTTCTTTGACAAATGTTGTGCCATCTTGAAATATAAAGTTGACTCTTGGGTCCGATAGGTTTCCGGATACCTCCTGAAGATGTTTTTTACACACTCTTACTACAGTTTCATCTATTTCAACCATATCGATTCTACTAACGCCCGGATATTTAGCGACTTCCCGGGCAACACCACAGTCACCACCGCCGACTATGAGTATATTTTTTGGATTTGGATGGACATTTAGGGGTATATGTGAGATCATTTCATTGTATATATACCCATCCATTGCCGTAGTCTGTATTGCATCATCCAATACTAGCATTCGGCCGAAATCATGAGAATCTAAAATCATCACATGCTGATATGGAGAGTTTTCGGAATAAATGACTTTTTTTATACGGTAATCTATTTTGAGGTTGTTGCGCTCCACCTCGGTGAACCAAATATCATCACCGTTTTTCTGTAAATAATCTTCGATTTTTGCCAATAAAAAAACCCCTTTCAGAATGATTTTGAAGGACTAAAGCTTCCTTAAATAATAACATGATTTCAATATAATTCAAAACATCTGCTAATGATTCCTATATAAAGATTTACCTTAGTTAAACTTATGACAACTCCCCTTTTATTTTGAAAATCGGTTGATTTATAACCTTAATAATGGCACAATAATACCTGATAGACGGATGATATTACTAAAAAATACAAGGAGGAAATTATTTTGAAAGAACTACAAATTTCTCAAGTGTCGGAAAAAGTAATAGACCAGCTGCCAAAAGGGGCTTTATTGACAGTGAAATCCAATGACAAGCTAAACACAATGGCCATTGGGTGGGCTACATTAGGGCGCATATGGAATAAACCCATCTTAACTGTAATGGTAAGATTTTCCC
>CAYMGK010000317.1:0-1511 GCA_964389965.1 uncultured Clostridia bacterium
TTAATATTAACAATCCACCCTTTGGCCCTGGTACAGCACCTTTGACTAGTAATAAGTTCCTACCTAGATCTACCCTTACTATTTCAAGATTTTGTACTGTAACTTTTTCATTACCCATTCTACCAGGACCCTTTGATCCCTTGAATACTCTACCAGGATCAGCCGCCGCGGCTCTAGCGCCACCACCTCTATGGTATTTGGAACCATGGCTTTCCGGTCCCCTTGAGAAATTATGTCTTTTAATGGTTCCTTGGGTACCTTTACCTTTGGATATACCTGAAATATCTACTTTATCGCCCTCAGCAAAAATATCCACTTTGATTTCTTGGTTAATTTCAAATTCTTCTGGGTTTTCCACTATGAATTCCCTTATATATCTTTTATATTCTACTTGTGATTTATCAAAATGTCCTTTTAGTGGCTTGTTGAGCCTGTTTTCTTTTCTATTTTCGAATCCCACTTGAATGGCATTGTATCCATCAGTATCTTTAGTTTTCTTCTGAATTATTTTTAATGGACCTGCCTCAATAACTGTTACTGGAATTACTTCCCCTTCTTCAGTAAATATTTGGGTCATACCTATTTTCTTTCCTAATATGTTTTTCATGTTTGCACCTCCTGTTATCTTACAGCGGATTACCTTTGGTAATCTTTCTAAGAAACTATAACTTTATTTCGATATCTACACCAGCTGGTAGGTTCAGTTTCATAAGCGAATCTACTGTTTTTTGATTTGGATTAAGAATGTCGATCAACCTTTTGTGGGTCCTCTGTTCAAATTGTTCCCTTGCATCTTTATATTTGTGAACTGCCCTAAGAATTGTAATTATTTCTTTTTCAGTTGGCAATGGTACCGGTCCAGAAACATTTGCACCTGTTCTTTTAGCCGTTTCCACTATCTTTTCAGCCGATGAATCCAAAAGCTCATGATCGTAAGCCTTTAACCTAATTCTTATTTTTTGCTTATTACCTTTTGACATTTTATTCCCTCCTTCTATCGCATGTTCCCTTTTTTCTTACATGCGACATGGAATTGCCTATACACACTTCCGGGTGTGTTGTGTTTGCTTTTTTATAATGAATGGCTTTTTTACCATTCACGACAATCCCAGTCGCCCGATTTTTAACCGGACATTCTCAACAAAAATTCACCCCCGCATTCAATCCACTAAACAAATAATGTATAACAACTATGTTTCATTATAAAACCAAGAACATTTGGAGTGCTAAGATTTGTTTTATAGGATTGAATGCGGGGCAACCTTTTGCATCATCGCAATGTCTAAAAACAAATACTAGTATATTTTATAATATACAATAGAAAAACTCAAGTCTTTTTAGTAAAAACAATTTTCATATTTGATGTGTTTACACAAAGGTCAATACAAGGTGAAATCTTGCCTTTCCCATGCGCCACAAAAGAAGGAGAAACTTTCTCCTTCTTTTATCCACTTTATTTATCCAAGAATTTTAGTAACAACACCTGAACCTACAGTTCTTCCACCCTCACG
>CAYMGK010000318.1:0-1509 GCA_964389965.1 uncultured Clostridia bacterium
TGCTTTCAAGTGATAAGAATTTGAAAAATGTGTGCTTTGCTTTTGATAAAGATGGTATTACAGTTATAGAAAAAGAGCCGTATAGTATTACACCTACATATTCTATTACATGTAGTATGGACATAGCGGAAGATCAAAAAATCAAATTTACCCCTACTAAACTTATGTTCAGTGGTGTAACATTACCTGCAAAAGTCATCAATGAGTTGATGGCAGATTATGATATGACTTTTACACCACCTCCCCTGCCTTTTAATTTGAAAATAACTTCTGTAAGTACGGAAAAGGGAAAACTTATAATGGATTTCAAAAAATAGGTATGGCTTAGTTCTTCCATATACTTCATTGGTGAATTTTACTTGATGAAATGGATAGTGAACTTGTAGTATAATCATCCCTAAAGAAAGGGGATGAGAAATCCGTGGATTTTTTTAGGAAAATGAATATGGTGATTTTGCTGTTTGTCTTTCTGATTTTGTTTTCTGGAAGGGCTGATGCCAAGGTAATTACCGTTCAATCCGGTGATACTTTGCATTCTTTAAGCAAAATCACAGGAATTCCGGTGGATAAGGTAAAACAGGGTAATTCATTGTATTCGGATTACATAACATCGGGTCAGGTCTTGTTAATTCCTGAGAAATATACAGTGCAACCTGGTGATACACTCTACCTTATTAGTCGGAATTGGGGAGTGAATTTGTCGGAACTGAGGAATTTAAATGGTCTTTATTCCGACGATATTCGTCCTGGCCAAACCCTCTATATTCCCCAGAGCAGTCCATATCAACAATTAACCGTAGGCCAAGGAGATACCCTTTACTGGATTTCCCAAAGATACGGTGTGTCTGTTGATGATTTGAAAACCGTTAATGGCCTTTGGGGTAGTGAACTCTATGCAGGAATGAGAATTCTAATCCCTTTAGAAAACACTTCACCTGTACGAAGACCCGAAAGTTTGCCTTCAAGGGGAAATATCAATAGGGGCCAACATATCAGATACGGTACGGGGGTCTACTATACTCAGGAAGAAAGGGTCCTTTTGGCAAGGGTAATCGAAGCAGAGGCGGGGGGTGAACCCTATATGGGTAAAGTCGCCGCCGGTGCTGTGGTGGTCAATCGGGTCAAAAGCGACAAGTTTCCAAACAGTATTAAAGATGTCATATACCAAGTCGATGAATTGGGAAAATATCAGTTTGAGCCGGTTCTTGATGGAAGGCTTTTTTCCGTGACTCCCAGCAGTGATTCATACAAGGCGGCCGATGAGGTCCTAGGTGGTTTGGATCCTACCGGAGGTGCTCTATTCTTTTTTAATCCTTATAAGATATCCAATAGGTGGTTACTTTCAAAACCTGTGATCTACCGGGTTGGTGACCATGTGTTTGCAAAATAGTATATAGTGGATTGCAAGAGGCAGTGGGCACACTCACTGCCTCCTTTTTTATTTAGAGTTCAAAGTCTTTTATAAAATAGTATAGAGTTTTTACCGGCACTCCCGTAGCACCTTTAGGC
>CAYMGK010000319.1:0-1509 GCA_964389965.1 uncultured Clostridia bacterium
CGACGATCAGGTACGCACTTTCTGCATGTGTCCCCATGGGCAGGTAGTCACAGAAAACAACGAGGGCTTGGTCACAGTAAACGGCCATACCCATGCCACAGAGCGCACAGAGGCCACCAACTTTGCTCTTCTTGTGAGCAAGAATTTTACAGAGCCGTTCCGGGATCCAATTGCCTACGGCAAGAACGTTGCAGCCCTGGCAAACCTCCTGGGGGGCGGGGTGATGGTGCAACGCCTGGGCGATCTGCGCTCAGGTCGCCGTTCCACAGCCGAGCGCATAGAGCGGGGCCTGGTACAACCTACCTTGAAAGCAGCCACACCCGGGGATCTGAGCTTGGTCTTCCCCTATCGACATCTGGTGTCCATTCTGGAGATGCTGGAGGCTTTGGATCGACTTGCGCCTGGGGTAAATTCTCGCCATACCCTTTTATATGGTGTGGAAGTGAAGTTTTACTCCTCCCGTTTTGAACTAACAGAGGATCTGGAAAGTCAGCAAATTAAAAATCTATTTCTGATCGGCGATGGTGCAGGGCTCACCCGGGGCCTGGTGCAGGCCTCCATCAGCGGTGTTGTGGCTGCTAGAAAAATTCTCCAGTAAATGATCACAGCCGTGCAGCTTAAGTCATAAATAAAAAAAGCCGTGAAAAATACGGTTTGGATAGGATAGTAGAATCTTCAGTTGGAGGGATCCGGCTTTACATAAAGCGATACCTTTAATAGGAAAAGTTATCGACACCATGATTTAAATTGCCGAAACCACACTTTGAGGCATGTACACAGGTTATGCAGCGGAACCGGTAGAAGCGATGTGCGACATTAAAAATATTAAGATTCAGTGTTATCAAAATATAGTTCTAGTGCAGTTTTTATTCTTTCATCTGTTATCGTAAGTGTCATGATAATATTTTTTATTAGTTTGTTGCTCCTTTGTAATTCTTCAAGGGTATTCTCGCTTTTCGTCAACTGTTTTAATCTTTTCACTTCTATCTTCAGGAGTTCAACCAGAGATTCATCTAAATTAATAGCAGTTTCAATCATCTTTTTTCCGATTGATCTATTTAAATTCGTTTCATCCAAACCTCATCACTCCGTATGGTATTTTAAAAGCCTTGTTTTTTGAACAAGGCTTTTAAGCAAAATGATTTAACAGTCTTTGCGTGTTTTATCAAGTAACTCAAGGATATTCTCGAACTTAAATTCCAGCAACATTTCTTTTTTGATAATATCCCGCAGTATTTTTTCAACACTTTTGTCTATGCAGATTAAATCGTGGAGTTTATTGCTACTAGAACACTTGATTATTTCCTGAATCTTCTCGGCCTCAGCATTCATAATATGGGAAATACTTAGTTCTTCAAGTGCGATTGAAGCAAGCAATAATTCAATAGTTTCTTCAATAGATATTTCTATCTTTGGTTTTATATCAGGGATTGTAGGCATACCCATCCACATCATGGTTTTGGCAAATCAAAATGTCATAGTTTGGCAAACAAAAGATCATAGGCATTG